>JAFGOJ010000385.1 GCA_016926575.1 Anaerolineae bacterium
ATGGGTCGGTGTCCCGAGCGGCAAAGGGGGCGGACTGTAAATCCGCTGGCTCAGCCTTCGCAGGTTCGAGTCCTGCCCGGCCCACTGGCGGGCCCACGTAGCTCAGACGGAAGAGCACACCCTTGGTAAGGGTGTGGTCATGGGTTCGATTCCCATCGTGGGCTTTATCTTTTGAGAATAGTGGTGAGATAATGGCGAAAAAAGCAATCCGAATGGTCATCAAATTGGCTTGCACTGAGTGCAAGGAGCAGAACTACACGACCGAGAAAAACCGGCGTAACGACCCTTCGAGGCTAGAGTTAAAGAAATTCTGTCCGCGCTGCCGCCAGCACACACTTCATCGCGAGACGAAGTGAGGCTGTAGCAGGGGCGCACGACAGTCATCGCAGGCCAGTAGCTCAATTTGGCAGAGCAACGGTCTCCAAAACCGTAGGTTGCGGGTTCGATTCCTGCCTGGCCTGCCTGAAAAGACACCACCGAAAGAAACCGGGGGTGTCTTAAAACGTAAGGCACTGTCGGCATATTCGCTGGAAGGTATCTTCTCGATACAGGCGTATAGGAGCGTGCTGAGTGGCAAAGGCGAAGGCGAAGGATCAAAAGAAAGCGAAGAAAGAGAACGCAATCATTCGCTATATCAAAGATACCCGTAGCGAATTGAAGAAGATCAAGTGGCCCACGCGCGAAGAGACGGTGCGGCTGACGCAACTCGTGTTGGTCGTTACCGTGGTGATGGGGCTTTTTCTGTGGGCGATGGATGTCCTCTTTAGTTGGTGGTTGGGGGGCATTCTGACCAGCAATCCATGGAGTATTGGATTGGTGATCGTGACCCTGGTGGTGGGCGTGGCTGCCTTCGTCATCTTGAGACGGCGGCAGGGTCAATACTAAGGTGTAAAGATGGCTGGGGAAGAGAACGTAACCGAAGAGCAAGAGCTCAATTCATCGGGCGCGAAGGCGGCCCGTAGAAACCCAGACCCCGTCATGGAGCCCTCGGTCGAAGAGGAACCTTCGGACGAGCGTGCCTGGTACGTCATCCACTGCTACTCCGGCTACGAGCACAAAGTCAAGCACAACCTGGAGCAGCGCATCGAAACGATGCAGATGCAAGACAAAATCTTCCAGGTCGTCATCCCCACCGAAGAAGAAATCGAGGTCAAAGAGGGAAAGCGGCGCACGATCGAGCGCCGGGTTTTCCCGGGCTATATCCTCGTACAGATGCTGATGGAAGACGAGTCCTGGTACATCGTCCGCAACACGCCCGGCGTCACCGGGTTCGTGGGGATGGGCAACCGGCCGGCTCCGCTGCGTCCCGAGGAAGTTCAGTCTATCATGAAGCGCATGGAGGCTGAAGCGCCCCGGATCAAGGTGACGTTCAAATCCGGGCAGAAGGTTCGCATCATCGACGGCCCATTCAACGAGTTCATCGGTGTGGTGGACGAAATCGATATGGAGCGCGCCAAGGTGCGCGTCTTGGTTTCGTTCTTTGGCCGGGATACGCCTGTTGAGTTGGATTTCTTGCAAGTAGAAAAAGCCTAAGCGGAAAGAGGAAGAGATAGGTTAGCGATGAAGAAAGTTAAAGCGATTGTCAAACTACAGATCGAAGCCGGCAAAGCCAACCCAGCCCCCCCGGTGGGCCCGGCTCTGGCTCAGCATGGCATCAATTTGATGCAGTTCTGCAAAGAATACAACGCCCGCACGAGCGGCCAAATGGGGAACGTTATCCCGGCCGAGGTGACCATTTATCAGGACAGTTCTTTTACCTTCGTCCTGAAGACCCCGCCAACCCCCGATTTGCTGCGCAAGGCGGTCGGCGTTGCGCACGGTTCTGGCGAGCCCAACCGCAATAAAGTGGGCCGCCTGACCCGGGAACAGTTGGAAGAGATCGCCCGGATCAAGATGAAGGACCTCAACGCCATCGATTTGGAAGGCGCAATGCGCCAGGTTGAGGGTACCGCCCGCAGTATGGGCATCGATATCGTCGGCTAATTCACACGATCCTGGTGGGAGGGCATTGCCCGCAAGCACCACAGGGAGGACATAATGGGAAAACGAGGTAAGAAGTACGAGGAAGCACGCGCAAAGATCGACCGCGAGCAGTTGTATGCGCCCCAAGACGCGATCGGTCTGGTGAAGGGCGTCTCGTTTAGCAAGTTCGACGAGACGGTGGAAGTTCACATCCGCCTGGGCGTCGACCCACGCCACGCCGACCAGCAGGTGCGCAGTGTCGTGCGCCTGCCCCACGGGCTGGGTAAGGACGTGCGGATTCTGGTGTTCGCCGCCGGAGACGGCGCGCGAGCAGCCGAGGAAGCCGGAGCGGACTACATCATCTACGATGACGATGGCATCAAGCGCATCCAGGACGGCTGGACCGATTTCGACGTCGCCATCGCAGTGCCCGAGATGATGAGCAAGGTCGGGCGCTTGGGCCGCGTCCTCGGCCCGCGCGGGCTGATGCCCAACCCCAAGGCCGGGACCGTGGTGCCGTCGGAGGACCTCCCCAGCATCATCGAAGAAGCGAAGGCCGGACGGGTTGAGTTCCGCGTCGACAAGACGGCTAACCTGCACATTCCCATCGGCAAGGTGAGCTTCCCAGAGAATAAACTGCTGGAGAATTTCGCCGCAGCGATGGAAGCTGTGAAAAAGGCGCGCCCCGCGGGTTCCAAAGGCACCTACATCCGTAAGGTGACCCTTGCCAGCACGATGGGGCCCGGGGTCAAGGTCGATCCCACCGCCGCCAGAACGCTGGAAATCGATTTCTAACATTTCGCGGTTGCGTTTTACCCACAATCGAATAGAAACACCCTGACCGTAGACAGCAGGCGCACGTTGCGTGCTTAAAAAAACAGCCCGCCGAGGCAGACGAAGCCCTCTCCTTTGGATGAGGTTTTCCCTGTGTCGGTAGGCACAGGGAATTTTTCTTGGAAGGAGGTGATTCAGATTGGCTATTACAAAAGAACGTAAGAACGAATTGGTTGAGCACTATCGGACGTTGATGGGGCAAAGCCAGGGCATGCTCTTCGTCGACTACCGTGGTCTGCGCGTGAACCAGATGGAAAAGTTGCGCGGCGCCATCCGCGAGTCGGGAAGCAGTATTTACGTGGTCAAAAACCGCCTGATGAAACTCATCTTGGAGGAGGCGGGTATGACCACTCCCTCGATATGGCTCGACGACCCGACGGCCATCGCTTTCTGCTTCAAGGATGTGCCGCCGGTGGCCAAGGTGATGACGGATTTCACCAAGGATTCGACCCTCACCATCAAAGGTGGCATCGTCCAAAAGAGTGTGCTATCCGCCGATCAGGTCAGAGCACTGGCAGACCTGCCCTCCCGCGAGGTGTTGCTGGGCCAGGTGTTGGGGACCATCAACGCGCCGGCGTCCCAGGTGGTTGGAGTCGTCGCCGGCGGCATCCGCCAGGTGCTCAACGTGTTGCAAGCGTATGTCGATAAACTGGAAGAAGGCGGGGCATCCGCCACACAAACTGCGTAACTATTTTAATTTTGGAGGTTCAAAATCATGGCAGAGCTAGAGAAATTGGTCGAAGAGATTAGCCAGCTGACGCTGCTGGAAGCCGCTGAGTTGGTCAAGTTGCTGGAGAGCAAGTTGGGTGTGAGCGCCGCCGCCCCCGTTGCGATGGCCGCGATGCCGGCCGCCGCTGCCGCCGCTGAAGAGGTGGAAGAGCAGACCGAATTCAACGTCATCCTCAAGGACTTCGGCGCTAAGAAGATCGACGTCATTAAGGTCGTGCGCCAACTGACCAGCCTGGGACTGCGCGAGGCCAAAGAAATGGTCGAGGGCGCTCCAACGATGGTCATGGAGCAGGTTTCCAAAGATGCCGCCGCAGAGGCCAAGAAGGAACTCGAGGCCGTCGGCGCTGTCGTCGAACTCAAGTAAGCACGGCTCCCGTTACCACGCGCACACTCGTGTGTCGGAGTGGCGGGTTCGGGTACAAGAAGAGATGCGGGCATATGCCGTTGATCGGATCGAGCGATCCTTCACGCAAGCCCGCATCTTTTTTCTAGCGGCCCGTCGTTCTTCGGGATGTCCTTCTTAACATACCGGTTGATTCTGTCCGCAGGGGTCGGCGTGGGCACGCTCATCGCGCTGGCCTGCGGCGCGCGCCGCAATCTGCCCCGCACCGACGTTTTCGACGCCGTGTTGGGTGCCGCCGTTGCGGGGATGGCCATCGGCCGGGTGGCCTACGTCGCTCTCAACTGGTCCTATTTCCAAACCCACCTTCTGGAAGCTGCCCAGCTCTGGCGCGGAGGGCTGTGGGCCCCCGCCGTCGTCGCCGGTGCCATCTTGGGCGCCGCCGTCGTCGCGTGGCAGCGCCGCCTCGATCTCCGCGACGTGCTCGACGCCCTGGCCCCCGCTGCCGCCGCGGTTGCCGTTGCTGCCTGGCTCGGCTGCCTGCAGCGCGGGTGTGCCTGGGGCCTCGAACTGTGGCCCCACCAGACGTTGTTGTGGCCGCTGCGCGTTGAACTGCCCGACCTGTACGGGCTGGTCGCCCCACGATTGCCGGTGCAGATCGCCGGGGCCGCGTGGAGCGGCGTCCTGCTGGCCGTATCCCTGCTCGTCAAGCGCCGCGGGCGCGGGGCAATCGTAGCGATAGCAGGGCGCTTTAGACCTGCTGTGGAGCGTCCTAAGCGGCTTGAGCGATTCACCAACCCCGGGCGATTG
>JAFGOJ010000060.1 GCA_016926575.1 Anaerolineae bacterium
GGTCTCGTTGGTGACGGTGACCGAGTAGGTCAGCGTGTCGCCCAGGTGAGCGATGTCGGGCCCGGTGGCGGCGATGCTGATCGCCGGGGCGATCAAGTCGGTGCTGACCGCGTCGAAGTCACTGACCGTTCCACCCAGCACGTCCGTGCCGGTGGCAACGAAGGTGAATTCCTGCGGATCGGTCGTCGCGGTGGCGGTGGGATAGAATGTAACCGAGACGCCGGCCGGCAGGTTCTCGTAGGTCCATGTGGTGCCATCGGGCAGCGGCACGGCCACGTCGAGGGTAGTGTCGCCGGTGTTCACGACCGTCACGTCGTAGGTCAGGGTGTCGCCCGCGTGGGCGAGCGAAGGCGCGCCGGCCTCGATGTCGATGGCCGGGCTGATCACCTCGACGAAGGCGCAGTCGACGTCGCTGACTGCGTTGCCGAGCGTGTCGACACCGGTCACCGTGGCGGTGTTCAGCGTGTCGACGGCGAGAACGGTCTCGCAGGCGTAGGCCCAGATCTCGCCGGGGTCGAGTTCACCGTCGTCGTTCGTGTCGCCGCTGACGAAGGCGACCTCGGGGCACTTGTCGTCGGCGACGACGACGTTGGAGATCGCGTAATCCCCCGAGTTGGTCACCACGTAGTCATAGCTGGCGATGTCGCCTGCGTAAATGACGGGGGTGCTGGTGCTCTTGTCGATAGCGATGCCGGTGTGGATCACCTCGACGAAGGCGGTGTCCTGATCGGTGAGCGTGTCGCCGAGGGCATCGGTGGCGCTGACGGTGGCGGTGTTGAGCGTGCTCTCGGTGAGCGTCGACTGGCAGGTGTAGGTCCAGGCCTCGCCGGGGTCGAGCAGGCCATCGCCGTCGGTATCGCCGCTGACGAACGCAACCGTAGCGCACTTGTCGTCGACCACGCTCACGGCGGATACGGAGTCTTGGCCGGGGTTGGTGACGACGTAGGTGTAGAGCACACGTTCGCCGGCGAGGATGGTCGTCTCGCTGGCGGTCTTCACAATCACAATGTCCGAAACGATCACGTCGGTCGGTTCGGAATCGCTCTGGTTGTCCAGGATGTTGTCGTTGATCGAGTCGATCGTGACCGTGTTGCACAGGTCGGCGGAGGGGGAATCCTGGCTACAGGGGCCGTCTTCGACAGAGAATCCGGTCGGGGCGGTGGGCAGCACGTCGACCGTGACCGTGACTGTCACCACCTCGCCGGGGTTGAGAAAGCCCATGTCACAGGAGAGCGTGCCGCTGACTTCGGTGCAGGTGGTGGGAGCGCCCTCGATGTCGTTCACGGCAACGGCGACGAAAGCCGTGTTGGGGTCGAGCGTATCGATCAGATCGACGTCGTTGGCGACGATCTCTGTGGAGTGGTTGGTGACCACGAGGGTGTAATCGAACCGGCCGCCGAGCTTCGCCCCTGTGCCCGGGTCGCTTTTGACCACAGAGATGTCGGCGGGCGAGCTGAAGAAGTCCTGCACCTTATTGAGAGGGATGGTCTGGTTGCCGGTGTTGATCGTGGAGTTGTCGATCAGAGATTTGGCGCTGATGAGCCGGGAGGCGACGTTGCCGTTGGCGGTGAAGGGGATCTCGTCTTCCAGCACCATCCACACCTCGACGACGACCTGCTCGTTGGGATCGAGGCCGGAGACGTCGAAGGTGCCTTGGATTTCGGAGCCCACGACGGCCCAGGAGATATTGTCGACAGAGGCGTCGTCGTTGAGCTCGATGGCGGATCCGTCGACGTAGTCGACGAAGGCGCAGTAGACGCCGTAGGACTCATCGTAACCCGCGTCGATATTGGAGGTGGTCAGGGTATCCCAGCCGGCGACGAATTGGATATTGCCGCCGACGGGGCCACTTCCATTGACGTTAATCAGGAACTCGAAGGCGACGATCTGCCCCAGTCCCAGGTAAGCCGGCGCGAGCGACTCGACGCCGCCCAAGTGCTGGGCGCCGTTCAAGGGGTCGGCAGCCCGTCCGCCAATTGGGCAGGCGATGCTGCCGGGGGTCAGGCGCAAGTAGCTATTTGGCCGGGCGGCGCTGAAATCGATGCTGTAGGCTCCGCCGGTCACTTCGGCGGTGGGCGCTGCCAGGGCGGGGATCGGGAATGAGGCCAGCAACAATACGATCATCCCAACACGAATAGCGCGCCAAAGTGTACGAATTCCTTTATCCATCTTTTCAACCCCTTTTTAATCAGTGCAATTATCTCGTATCCGTAAAGACACGCCATGAGAGCGGTACTCTATGGTAGTATAACAGGTATTGGTTTGAAATTGGTTTGTGAACGGTGAGAGAAAAAGGGGCTACTGGGGTGAAAAGCGATAGCCTTTGCCGCGTTCGGTGAGGATGAACTGAGGCGATTCGGGGACAAGCTCGATCTTCTGGCGCAGTCGCCAGATGTACCATTTGACGCTGTCGGGGCCGGATTCGGACATCGAACCCCAGACAGCGTCGTGGAGGAATTCGGTGGGGAGGAGCCGTCCGGCGCGTTCGGCCATGAAAAGCAGCAAGTTGTACTCGATGGGGCTGAGGGGCACTTCTTTATTGTGGGCGAAGACCGTTTGTTCCTGGCGGTTGATGACCAGCGAGCCGTCGCCGAAGCGCATCACGTCGGGCTGGGTGGTGGGCATACGCGCGCGTCGCAGCAGGGCATTGACTCGTGCGGTCAATTCGGCGACTTTGAAGGGCTTGGAGAGGTAGTCATCTGCGCCGCCTGTCAGCCCGGTGACGATGCTTTCGAGCGTGTCAACGGCGGTGAGGAAGATGATGGGGACGGGGGAAACCTGCCGGAGGCGACGGCACACTTCCTGCCCATCCATTCCCGGCATCATGATGTCGAGAATGACCAGGTCGGGAGCTACCTTGTAGAACATCTCCAAGGCTTGTTCGCCGCTGGCGGCCAGTTCGACGGAAAATCCGCGCGCCTCCAGAGCGGTTTTGATAAGCGACAGCAAGGCCACGTCATTGTCTACGGCCAAGATTGTTTCGGTCATGACGCTTGCGCAAGAAGGAACGAACATGGTAGACCGGCTGCATTGGGGCTGTATTTAGGGCATAGCCGGGCGGGATGGTTACAATAAATCAGCGTTGTCTTCATGGCTTATTGTAACGATTTTCGCAGAAAAAGCAAGCCAGGGGCCGCCCCCGTTCACGAAAGGTAGCGCGGAATGGGATTCCGCGCTACCGAGGATTAAGTGAAAATGGGCACAATGCTAATAATTATCGCAGCCTTCATCCACAGAGAAGTAGTCGAACCCTATCTGAACCGGGGTCGTCTCCCAGCTTCCGCCGTACATGCCGACGTAACGAAGATCGGATATGTCAGGCTGCTCCAAGAAAAAGACGTGCTGGCCATTAATGTACAATTCAACGCGGTCCCCATCTACCCGCGCCTCAAGTGTGTTCAATTCGAACGCCGGTCTGGCAGGCGGACGATGTCCTGCGGCAGGATTGGAGTATTCGGTGCGTTCTTCGTACAAGAAAGGATGATTTGGCCCTGGGAAGCCATACCCTGTAACCTTTCTAACTCCCCAGTCACCCTGGTCGTTGACCCAGAGCGTATAATGGGTACTGGCGTTCTGGTTCGAAGCAAAAACAAGCCCCCAAGAAGAGACGTGATTCTCGAATACCTCAAAGCTTCCGCGCGCCTCGATACAGGTCGGCGTATTTGGGCGGAGTACGCTAGGCGCATGGACAACGGGGTAAATATGACGCGTGTCGCCATGCACCCCCTCATGCCGGCAGTCCAGAGGAATGTAAACGTGATAGCGCCCGGCGTTGTAGTACAGATTGTATTTATACTCAGGCCACTGTCCCCATAGATAAAGACATTGGGTATTCATATCTAAACAGCACTCTGCCGTATGCGTCAGCCAGCCGCTGTTTTCATTGTTAAAGCTATCGTAATAATTCAAATCTGCCGGCGTAGGCGTCGGCGTGGGCGTTGGTGTTGGGTCTATACGTACCAATGGAAGCATCAGGTGATATCCATAATCCGCTCGCAGACGCACATCGTCAACAAATGCTCCCGTTGCTACCTCTCCGTCATCATTGCTGGTAAAATGGAACGCAATGTAGAACGACTCACCCGTCGGATCCAGGTCCAGATTGTACGACGTGCTAATCCACGTGCCAATATGGCCATACATACGCGTCTCTTCGCATCCTTCTTGGAAGCCATCGAGATCATCCAACACACACCACCCGAACCAATCGCCGGGTTCCGAATCCAGCCACCAATCGAAAAGTAACTCGGCCTCGAAAGCCTGCGTTATCGTGATTGGGCCATAAATCAGCCAAGAATCAGCACTGTCTGGATAGGTATACGTTCCTGAAGCAACCAAAGTGCTTCCGTCAACCCCGCCGCCTACTGACCAGACGGAAGTGATTGGGCTCGTGCTGGCCACGTTCACTATCCCCCAAGTGTATTCTTTCCCGTCCACATCATTGACATCAAAGGTCTGCCAGCCCTCCCCCAAGCCGTCAGAGAAAGTATCGAGCCACACTTCCTGCCATCCCTCAGGCAAAGCGCCCTGAACACCAGAGGACCGCGTCGAGAAAGGTACCGCCATCAACAACAACATCCCCACCATCGCCACGCCAGCGACAAACAACATCCTCCCGAACACAGAGACTCGACGATCAGAAACCACCCTTTCCATCATTTCCCTCACTCATCAAAAATGTGGCGTGAAAAAGACGCACGCGTGAAGTATTCTAACACTCCCTATGTACTAAGTCAAGCCTTCATGGGGCGACCGTAATGCCAGCGATCCATACCCGATCCCCCAGCGCGTCAACCGGCAGCCGAATCAGCGTGTCGGGGGCATATAGTCCCAACTGCAAGACGTACTCACCGGGAGGGGTCTCAGCTCTGACAGCCACGGTATGGACCTGAACGAAACGGTCGCCAGGCCGCAGACTCTCCGCCCGCACGTCGAACCAGTCTTGCTGCCCCCAGATGTCCCGTCCATCGGAGGTCAAATGAACAAAGGCGACTACCGGCGTAGGTTGCGCAGACAGAACCTCCCAATACGTCAGCATGCGGATTGTGCCGCCAGGTTCAACGCACGATTCTTCCAAACTCACGCCCGCCAAAATGAAACGATTCCCAAAGGCCAGAGGCATTTCTGGCACCGCGATATGCGACATCTCTGGAGGCCAGGCCAATGTCGCAGGCGACAACATAGCCAATCGATCAACATAGACAGTTGATCCTGTGGCCCGAAACGTTCGAAAACCTTTGCCCAGCCCCTCTACCACCACTGCATCGGTTATGAACAATGCCTCTAACGCCGGATCGAACGCCTGTGTGCCGAGCGGGTCATCCGGAAAATAGAACGTTATCGGGCCGGAGCCTGCGGGCCAGATCAACGCACCGGCAGGATTGAACCACCGCACGTCCAAGTCACTCCGCCGTAGGGCCAAATCGAAATTGACAGCGTTCCACGGATGCCAATAGTTTATGTACGGCGCGCCGATAGCCACTGGCCCCGGTGGATCATGTCGGTCGAGTTCCCGAGCAATCTCAGAGACGCCGCCTTGATATAACCCCCACACCTCTGGCGCGCCCCCCCACGTTCGGAAAAAAGCATAAGAAGATAGGGTGCCATGGAAAAGAAGGATTGCTATCGCCAGAAACGGCGCTGCTATGCGCCACCGCTTGCTGACGGCGAGCCACAAAGCCTCGACTCCAAGCGCCGCCAGCATATACGCCGCCGGTTGCGAGGCAATAGCGTGCGAAAAACTTGCCGCCGGAGGAACCACCATCGTTGGCAACAACCCCACACCCAACCAAAGCAACACCAACACATACCGAGGGCGTCGCCAGTGCCACAGGCTAAGCAAAATCCCCAAAGCGAAACAAGCTGCCGTCAAAGGATCGAACAACGGACGCCCAGAAACGTTGTACAACCAATCTGCCTCCCCCTCCCAAAAAAACATCCCCGCCGCCCGCAGACATAAGTCAATCACCGGCCCCGCATCCCCCTCCCGCAATGCATCCAGAGGCGCCGACAAATGCTCAAGACGCTCCTCAACTGCTGGATTCGTTGTCAACAATACCATCAACGGGGCAGCGATTCCCGCCGCGATGACCAAAAAGGCCAATACCCCCAACCTAACTCGTTTGAATTGCCGTGGATGAAATAGAGCTAAATAAGTAGTGAAGAAAATCGGCAACGCTGGCACCACACGCGCTGCCACATAAAGATAGAACATGCCACCAAGGCTTATCCCCCCCGTTACGAAGCTCAATGTAGCCCACCCACGACGCCCGCATCCAGCTTGCTCCAGCCCACGCCAGAACAAGTAGACCGCCAGCGAGATCATTGGAACGATGGCTATCACACGCGACCCCTCGCGACTGTAGAAAAGCGACCAGAACGCCGGCGTCATAAAGGCCGCAGTGAGAATAGCAACTCGAGAACCGAAAATACGCCGCGCTGCCAGCCAGGTGGTCAGCACGCCAAAAAAACCAAACCACACGGCCGGAAAACGCAAACTCCAATCACTGTCCCCAGCCCAAGCAATGGAGAGGGCCTGCAAATAATGGAAAAGCGGTTCGTGCCCCCACGAATCAGTAAAAAATAAAGGTCGCTCCCCTGCTAACACCCGCCATGCCATGCGGTGATTGAGCAACTCGTCGTAGCGCAACCCTGGAGGCACCTCCGTCAGTGCAACAGCGCGCAACGCAAATGCCACCAACAGTATCACCACCAGCCCGCCCCACTCCCACCAGGCCAGCCTGCCGGTCGTCCCTCTATTCTCCATACACCACCCGATCCCCGATCACCCGCCCATCCGCACCCAGTACCGCCCGCCGCTCCCCCGTACGCGGATCGTAAAGCCCCACTTCCAACGCGTAAGGACCCGCCGGCGCATCCGCCGGCAACGCGAACCGGTGCACCTGCACGAACCGATCCCCCTCCCACACCGCCGCCGGATCGACCCATAACCCATCATCGACCGCCACCAGCGTCCCGTCCGGCGCTAACAAATGCGCGAAGACCGCCAGCCGCGGCCCGGAGTAGACCCCCGGCGGCGGCGGGTTCGCCACCAACGGCATCGGCGGCAGGTCCAACGGCTCCTCCACCCGCCACGCCAGCCAGACCGTCGCTTCACCCTCCACCCACTCGACGCCAACCAGGCTCAACCCATTGTCGAAGCGCGCAACCGCCTCCGCACCGACCAGCGGTAAACCGGACGGCAACGAATACACGGCCAGATCCCCCTCACGGACGGGGACCTCGGGGCCGAGCAACTCGGCCAGCGCCGGGTCCGGCTGCGGAAATGCCGGCTGCACGTACACCCCACCCTCCCCCGCCGGCAGGAGCAGCGCGCGCTCCGGATTGACCCACCGCACGCGCACGTCGTCCCGCCGCAGGTCGTCCGCCAGCGCCACGCGATCCCACGGCCCCATCAACACGCTCCCCACGACCACGTCCGTCACCTCCGGGTGCAGGTTCAAATACTGCGCCGCCTGGCGATAATCCGCCCGGTACAGAAACCGCACCATCTCCTGCTGCGGCCAGACGACGAAATAGTCGATCAGATCACGGGCCGCGATGGAGCACACTCCCGCGCCCAGCACCAACCCCGCCAGCGTCAGGCGCAGCGCGCGCGAGCCGGGCAATCGCCGGACCAAAAACGCCCCGACCGCCGCCAGCGGCAGCGCCACGAGCACCATCACCACCGGTTGCGCCACGATCGTGTGGCCCAGGCTCGCCGGCGGCAGCGTGACCAGCGCCGGACCGAGCCCCGCCGCCAGCCAAACCAGCAACAGCGCGCTCTCGGGCCGCCGCCACCGCCACACGCACGCCGCCAGCCCAACGAAAAACAACGCCGCGCCCAGCGCCCCAAACACCGGCCGCCCCGAGATGTTGTACAGCCACTCAGCGTCGCCGGTGGCGTGAAACATCCCCAAAGTGCCCCGCACAGTGTCGAGCAACGGGCCGGGGTTGCCCGCCAGCAACTCGTGCAACGGCACCGCCAGCTCAGAGATACGCGCGTCGGCCCCGATGCCCAGTCGCGCCGCCTCGCTCCGCCCCTGCGCGATAGACACCCACAACGGCACCGTCGACACGGCCGTCACGGCCAACGCCAGCACCAACGCGCGCCGCCACCCCTGCCAACGCGCCCGGTGGAAGAGCGCCGCGTACACGCCGAACGCCAACAGAATGAAAGGCACCACCCGACTGGAGGTGTAGGTATACAGCGCCGCCGTGAGCCCCAACCCGGCCACCCACCCGGCGCGCTTCTCCCGCTCGCCGCGCCAGAACCAGTACAGCGCCGCCAGCGCCGGCGGCAACACCAACGCGTGGCGCAGCCCGACGCGGCTGTACATGAGCGACCAGAAGTTCAGCGCCAGCAGGAACGCCGCCAGCAGCCCCACCGACCGCCCAAACAGTCGCCGCGCCAGGACGATCGTCAACGCCACGGTCAGCACACCGCAGGCGACGGAAAGCAGGTGCGCGCCGGTCGGGTTCATGCCCACCAGCGCCACCGTCGCCGCGTGCAGGGTGTGATACAGCGGTTCGTGGCCCGACGCCCCGGTGAAGTACCACGTCGGGTGGCCGTCCAGTACCTGCCCCGTGAGGACGTGGATGTTGATCAACTCGTCGTCCCGCCATCCCGGCGGCACCGTCACCGGCTGCCATACCCGCGCCCACAGCGCCAGCAGCAGCACGACCACAACCGCTGCCCACTCCCAACCCGCCACGCGCGACCGGATCACGGCACCTCCACCGCTTGCAACACGATATGATCGCCCACCACCCCGCCCTCGACCACCACCGGCAGGCGCACCCAATCGGTGCGCCGGTACGCCCCCACCCACACCGTCAGCGGTCCCTCGGTCAGCTCGGATGCCAACGTAAAGCGATGAACCTGGGCCACCCAATCGCCCGCCTCCCAATCCCAGGCCGGCGCGTCCAACCGGTCCTCCTGCCCCACGATAGCCCCCGCCGCGTCGACGGCGTGAGCAAAGAGCACCAGGTCTTGCTCTGCATTGGAGAGGTCGGCCGGGCGCACAGGGGCGGGATCGAGCACTTCCCACAGCGTAAGCAACTCGACCGCCCCGCCCGCCACGCGCAGGTCGTAGCCTAAGAGGCGCAGCGCCCCGCCGAGAGCGCCCACTCCCGGCGCGGGCTGGATCCGCGCCGCCAGCGCCGCCCGGCTGGCCTGGACATCCCACGCGTAGACGACGAAGGACGGGTCCAGGTCACCGGCACGCAGCGGCACGCGCTCGTGCACCGCCAGGCCGGGCAGGTCGAAGAGCGGGTCGAGCGGCGCGCTGGCAGGGGCGATCAGCCGCGCCGACTCCACCGCCGGGAGCACCAGCGCGCGACTCGCATCGAACCAGCGCGTCGACAGGTCCGCGCGGCGCAGGCTGACCTGGAAGACGTAAGGGTCGTGGGGCGCGTGGGGCGTGTGGGAGGAAAGCGCCACGACGCCGCCCGCGTCCGCCGCGTCCAGGTAGGCAGCCGCCTCGACGAGCGCGTGCCGGTAAGCGGCGCGCACGTCGGCGGATTGGCCCCAGGTGACGAAATAATCGCGGGCTGCCAGCCCGCCGGCGACCAGCACCAGAGCCGTCGCCCCCACACCCACCATCCAGGCCGCCCGACGGCCCCAACGGGCAGCCGCCCAACGCGCACATGTCACTACCGCCAGCGCGGGGAGCACGTAGACCGCCGGCAACGCGACGATGCTGCGGGTGGTCATGGCCCGCGCGCCGGTCAGCAAGGAGGGCGCTATGCCGATCAGGAGCCACATCGACGCGAAGGCGTACCCCGGTCGCCGCCAGCGGACCAGACACAGGACGATGCCGGCGAGGAAGAGCGCGCCGGTCAGCGGATCGAGGAAAGGCCGTCCTGGAATCGCGTAAGCCAGAAAATCGTCCCCCCGCCCCGGCAAGAAGAGCGCGCCAAGCCCTTCCCAGACAGTACGCCCCACCGCCGAGGCATCCCCCGCGGCCAACGCCTGCAGCGGTTCATCGAGCATCCCCAGTCGCTGTTCGGCATCGGAGTGCGCGCGCAGGTAGGCAAAGAGCGGGGCCGCCAGCAACAGCCCGGCCGCCAACCCCGCCAACAGCGGCCGCCAGGCCCGGCGCAGCGCGGCCCGGTCAACCAGCAGCAGGTAACCCAGGAAGGCGGGGAAAAGCAACCACACCGCGCGCGCGGGGAGGTAGGTATAGAGCGTCCCGCCGATGAACAACGCAAAGAGCGCCGCCAGCAACCACCGCCGCCAGCCCGGCCTGCCGTAGAGTATGCGCCAGAACACGTACACGGCAGCGGTGAAAAGCGCAGGGAGCAGCGTCGAGCGAAGCGCCTGGCGGCTCGTCGCCAGGGACCAGAAGGACGCCGCCTGGAACGCCAGCGCAGCCAGCGCCACGGGGGCGTCGAAAGCACGGCGGGCCCAGGCGAAGGTCAGCAGCAAGGTGAACAGGCCGCATGCCACAGAGCAGAGGCGCATCGTCCAGGGCGTGGGGCCAAGCAGGGCCATCGCTCCGGCGACCAGGTAGTCGTACAGCGGTTCCCGTCCGTAACCGACCGTCTGGTAGAGCGGGCGTGCACCGTTCAGGATCGCCTCAGCGTCGTGGGCATGCCCGGCCTCGTCGTGGGTCAGGCCAGGCGGCACGCGCTCCAGGGCATGCAGGCGCACGGTCAGGGCCACCAGCAGGAGGGCCATGGCCGTGCCAAGCACGGCCCATCGGCGGTGTGAAGAAGCGTGTGTGTAAGAAAGGTTCCTTTTCGAAGTAGCAGCCACGCCGGGGTCACCTCTGCCAGCCGAAGCGCTGCTCCAGTGTCTCCGCAACCTCAGAGAAC
>JAFGOJ010000386.1 GCA_016926575.1 Anaerolineae bacterium
CGTTGCCGCCGCAGCCGATGGCGGGGGTGTACCCGCCGGTGATCGTGGTGCAGCCGCCGGCGCAGATGGGCGCGGGACAGCCGCAGGTGGGGGGTTACCTGCCGCCCGGGCAGGCGCAGTACGGCCCAGTGCAGTACGGCCCGCCCGCGACACGCGAGTTCACTGTCGTCGGTGAGGGAATAAACCAACGATAATGTATGTCACGCTTCCAGCGTGACGCCCGCTCGGCGCGGGTCCACGACCCGCGCCACCGCCGGGTCACGGACCCTGCAGGAGTACATTGTCTGGTGGTGGTAGGCGCGCGATTCAATCACACACCTACCACCACAGGAACGAGCTCTGTTTTCGGAGTAGAATACATGATCGCTTCGCTCACAACCAATGGACGAAAATGGCCCCTGTTGTTGTGGGTCTCCTGACCCGCCGTTCCGCCCGGTCAGGAGACCGGGCGGAACAAGAGGCCGGTCGGTAGGGGTCGGTATCAGACCGCCCCCTACCAACGGCACCATTGACCGAAACCCATTTGCGGAAGGGGCCCGGGGAAACCGCAGGTTTCCCCGGCGGGGTGCAGGGGCGGAGCCCCTGCAAAGCCCCCCTTTTCGAAGCACCACTTGATTCATTCGCCAAATCCGTGTAATATTACGTGAGACAGCAACTGCTCAGGCTGTGCGCCTGGCAGTTACCCACCTGGCGCGTCGAAAAAGGAGGCAAAATGAACGAGCTCAAGCTGTTGTACCTTTCCCAGGCCGACGTCGTAGCTACCGGCCTGACCATGGCAGAAGTGATCGAGCTGCTGGAAACTGCGTTCCACGAAAAGGGGGAAGGGCGCGTCGAGATGCCGCCCAAGCCCGGCATCCACCCCGGCACAAGTGACAATTTCATTCACGCCATGCCCGCCTACATCCCCGGGCTGAACTCGGCCGGCATCAAGTGGGTCAGCGGCTTCCCTCAGAACTACAAACGCGGCCTGCCCTACATCTCCGGCCTGCTGATCCTCAACGATCCCACCACCGGCATCCCCCTCGCGGTGATGGATTGCCAGTGGATCACCGCCATGCGCACCGGCGCGGCCACGGCCGTGGCCGCACGCCGCCTGGCCCGCCCCGAATCAGCGGTGCTGGGCGTGCTGGGATGCGGCGTCCAGGGACGCACGAACACCGAGGCCCTGAACGTGCTCTTCCCCCTGGAAAAGGTGCTGGCCTACGACGTCAACTCCGAATTCGCACAGCGCTTCGCCGCCGACGTCGGCGACCGGTTCGAGCTGCAAGTCGAGGTGGTGGAAACGCCCCAAGAAGCCGTCAGCGGCTGCGATATGGTTGTCACCGCCGGGCCGATCCTCAAAGTGCCCCACGCCACGATCCAGGGCGGCTGGCTCGACGTGGGCGCGTTTGCCTCACTGGTCGACTTCGACTCCTACTGGCACGCCGATGCCCTCCAAGAGGTCGATAAGTTCTGCACCGACGACGTGCCCCAACTCGAACACTACCGCTCGATCGGCTACTTCCAGCACATCCCCCCCATCCACGCCGACCTGGGCGAGCTGGTCACCGGGAAGAAACCGGGCCGCGAAACGCCCACCGAACGCATCATGGCTTGCAACCTGGGCCTGGCGATGGACGATATGGCCGTCGCCCCGGCCATCTACCGGCGCGCTGCCGAGATGGGCATCGGCACCTGGCTGCCACTATAGCGCATGAACATCCTGAAACGGCTGTTTCGGTTTCTCGCCGCGTACACCGGCACCATCCTGTTCAGCTCTCTGCTCCTCGTGGGCGAGGCCGCCATCGAACTGGTTCCACCGCTTCTCCAGCGCCAAATCGTCGACGAGGTCATCGGCACACGGGACCTGACCTTCCTGGGCACGCTGGTCGCAGCGCTGGCGGGAGCCTATCTACTCAAGGAGATCATTCGCGGCGCCGACCTCTACATCCGTCACGCTCTGGGCGAGCGCATCATCTTCGACCTGCGCGTGCGCATCTACGCCTACCTGCAACGCCTCTCGCTCTCCTTCTTCGAAAGCACGTCGACGGGCGAGCTGATGTCCCGCGTCACCAACGACGTCAACGCGCTCGAAAGCTTCGTCACCCACGGGTCGGCCCTGGCGGGGGTCAGCCTGCTCAGGCTGGTCGGATCCGCCGCCGTCCTGTTCGCCCTCGAATGGCGGCTGGCCCTGCTGGTGCTCATCCCGGTGCCGCTCCTGGCCGTGGCACTGCGCATCTTCAACACCCGCATCCGCCCCGTCTACCGCCGCGTTCGCGACCGCCTGGGCGACATCAACGCGCGCCTGCAAGACAGCCTCTCCGGCATCCAGGTGATCCAGGCCTTCGGGCAAGAGGAACGCGAACTGCAACGATTCAGGACCGAAAGCGAGAACTATTACCAGGCCCGCGTGCGCGGCATCCGCTACTGGGCCACGTTCTTCCCCGGCATGGGGTTCCTCGCTTCGCTGGGGACGGTGGCCGTGTTGGGCTTTGGCGCGACCTTGGTGGTGCGTGGCGAACTCTCTTTGGGGACGCTGGTCGCCTTCCTCTCCTACGTCACCTCGTTCTACGAACCGATCAACCGCCTGACGGAGATCGACAACGTCTTCCAGCAGACCATCGCCGCCGGCGAGCGTTTCTTCGAGCTGCTGGATGCGCCCGCCGACGTCAGCGACAGCCCCGACGCCGTCGCGCTGCCCGCCCTCCAGGGTGACGTCCACTTCGAGCACGTCCACTTCCGCTACGGCACCGGCGACAACGTGTTGCACGACGTCACCTTCCACATCGCGCCCGGTGAAGTCGTGGCCCTGGTTGGCCCCAGCGGTGCGGGCAAGACCAGCATCGCCAACCTGCTGTGCCGCTTCTACGACCCCATCGAGGGGCGCATCACCATCGACGGGCACGACCTGCGCCAGATCAGCCTCGATACCCTGCGCGGCCAGATCGCGGTGGTGCTGCAAGATACGTTCCTCTTCAACACCACCGTGCGCGAGAACTTGCTCTACGGCAAACCGGACGCCACGGACGAGGAACTTGCCGCCGCAGCTCGGGCCGCCTACGCCCACGACTTCATCACCGAGCTGCCCAACGGCTACGAAACCGAAATCGGCGAGCGCGGCGTGCGCCTCAGCGGCGGCCAGAAGCAGCGCCTGGCCCTGGCACGCGCCATCCTGGCCGACCCGAGCATCTTGATCCTCGACGAGGCCACGTCTTCGGTCGACGCAGAAGCCGAGTACCTGATCCAGCAGGCGCTGGAGTCGGTGCTGGAGGGGCGCACGGCTCTGGTCATCGCCCATCGCCTCAGCACCATCCGCAACGCCGATAAGATCATCGCCCTGGAGGAGGGGCGCATCATCGAAATCGGCGACCACGAGGAACTGATCAACCGCGGCGGGCTGTACTCCCAGCTCTACCGCCGGCAAGTGGAGCTATCGGCAGTGGAATAGGTAGAATACACGTAACTGCTCAGGCTGTGCGCCTGGCAGTTACCCGCCTGGCGCGTCGAAGGAAGAAGATGGGGGTTTTGCGGGCGGCGAAGCCGCCC
>JAFGOJ010000387.1 GCA_016926575.1 Anaerolineae bacterium
CACCAATCCGGTGCGGTCTTTCCCCTGCCGGCAATGGACCAGCGTGGGTCGTTGGGCCTGCACTTCCCCGGCCAGAAAGTCCACCACTGGGATCACCTGCCGGACCAACCGCTTCCGCAGCAAGGGCAAGAAGGCGAATCCGCCGTTGAGGGGGGCTTTGTAGTGGGTGAAATCCGCCGCCCGGATCGCTTCGCCGTCGACGTAGACCAGCGAGACGATGGTGCGGAACCCGCCATCCCACAATTCCTGCAAGTTCCATGGCGCTTCTTGTGGCCCGGGCCGCCCGGCCAGCCGCCCGGGCGTGATCCAGTAGACCGCGTTCACGGGCAGACCTCCAGTGTGACGTTGTCGATATAGAGCGATGACGTGTCGTCGTCGCCGTCGTTCTTCGTGCCGATGTACAGCGTGATCGTCTGGCCCAGGTAGGGGCTCAGGTCGAATGTGTGCTGCTCCCATGTGCGCGTATCCGACTGCCACGTGCTCAGCACGTGGTAGCCGCCGACCTGGTCGTAGAAGACGACGTAGTGTGTGTCGTCGGTGTCGCCTCCCTCACCGCTGGGGTAGAGCCACATGCGCAGCGTGGCGCGGCTGCCGGCGGGCAGGCTGATTTGCTGCCGGACGGACGAGTAGGCCAACGCGCCGCCGCCCGGTTCGCCCGGCGGGATGCCGACGCGGGCGCTGCGCGCGCCGGCGTAGACCTGCGCGACGTCGTAGGCGGCCAGGTAGTTCAGCGTCCAGGCGTTCCCTTCCTCGAACCCGCCGTCGGCGACGACGTCTTGGCACGTGACGTGCGGGGCAGCCAGCACCAGCGGCAGGAAGGCGCGCTCGGCTCTCAGCAGCACGCGGAAGGAAACCGCCGCCGGGGTGGGGTCGACGTAGCCCTCCGCATCCCGCGCCCGAGCCTGCACGGTGTACTCCCCTTCGGCCAACGCGGGCAGGGTGTAGGACCACGCGGTCGTGCCGGTGGCCGACAGCCAGGTCGTAGCGCTGATCCAGCCCGCGCCGTCCCAACATAGCCCGTCGCTCTGGCGGCACAGGCTCACCTCCACCGCCGCCACGCCGCTGCCGCCCGAGGCCGTGCCACTGACGGCGGGGGGCGTCTCGTAGAATGCCCCGTTTTCGGGCGCTGCGATGGCCGTTTGGAGCGGCAAAACGGTACACTCGCCGAGGAAGCCCAACACGCGCGCCATCACGGCGGGCCTGTCTGCGGGCAGAATCGTTTCGAACGGGAACCCGAAATGCACCAGGCGCTGGCAGCCGTCGGCGTACTGCACCGCCGCGCTCCCGCCGCCCCCGCCCTGGTAGGCCAGCGCGACTGTCGCCCCGTTGAACGGCGTCAGTTGGTCGGGGTAGTCGGCATCGTATTCGTCCGGCGCGTCGAAGCGAAACGCCGCCAGTCCCTCGAAGATCGAACCGGCGGCGGGCGCGACCGTGTAGGTTCCGGCGTCGTCACCGGCGTAGCTGGCGCGCAGCGCGCCGTTGTAGAAGGTGCGGTCGGCCGTGCTGCCCAAGTAATCCAGATCCCACCCAATCTCGGTCCCACTGATGAATAGGGACCCACCGCCGTCCAGATAACTGCCCAGCAGCGCTTGCTCGACGGCGTTCAACGTTTCCTCCTGGGTTGCTTCCTCACCCAAAATCCAATCGACGATAGCGTAATCGTCCAGGTTGACCATTCCGGTCTGTACTGCCTCGTTGCTGGCGCTGTCGAAGGGGAGGGTGATGACGCTGCCGTGGTGGACCGTGTAGGCGTAGCGGTTCATCTGGTCGAGGAAGACGCGCAGGTGCGTCTCGGCGGTGATGGCGTAATAGTCGGGCACGGTCATCGTGCGGTTGATGCGGTCGAAGCCGCTGACCAGGAGCGTGTGGGCGTCGCCGGTGCGGGCGGCGAGGGTTTCGGTGGGGAAGGATTCGCCGCCGGCGTTGGTGGCGCTGACGCGGACGAAGAGGATCTGTTCCGCCGCCAGGCCGGTGAGGGTGTAGGCGGTGGTGTTGCCCACGTCGATGCCATTCGACCAGCCGATGCCGTCGGTACTGGTGTAGATGCGGTAGCCGGTGGCGGCGTCGCCGACGAGGCCCGCGTCGTCGGTGGGGGAGGGCTGCCAGGAAATACGGACCTGTCCGCTGCCGGCGTTCTGGACGGCCGGGTGGGTGGGCGGCTCGGGCAATTCGACTGCGCCGGGGTCGAAGTAGTGGAGGATGCCCTGGTAGACTGCGCGTGAGGTGAGCAGGAGGAAGGCGGGCTCTTTGAGCGCGTCGGTGTCGTCGGGGTGGTCGTGGTAGGCGATCTCGATCAGCGCGCCGGGCAGCGCGACGGCGGGGTCGGGGTCCCACAGCTCGCGCAGCTCGCCCAGGTTCATCGCGCGCAGATAGCCGGGCCAGGTGGGGTCCCACCCGGCGCGGATGTCGTTGAGCAGTTCGTTGTGGATGGCGGCGCGCAGGTCGTAGCTGCCGGGCGTGACGGGGTTGCCCTCGCCGTTGTGGACGATACTGACCGTGCCGCGCGACGTCCACTGGTAGCCGGTGGCGCCGTTGGTGTGCCAGGAGACGTAGACGGCGTCCTCGCCGGTGCCGGCGTGTTCCCAGCGGGCGTAGATGGGGCGGGCGGTGACGTCACCATAGGCCGGCTCCATGCCCATACGCTGCGTGTAGTAATAAGCGGCGATTTCCCACCAGGGCTCGTCTGGCGCGTAGGCGGCGCTGGTTTCGATGTCGGGCGTGAGCGTGTCGTAGGTGCCCCCGCCGAAGCGCACGGCGTCGGCAATGACGACGGTGTCGGGCGTGGTGGACTGGTTGGTCAGCAGCACCTGGGCGGGCTGGTCGGCGCGGAAGCCGTAGCTGCCGATGTAGTGCCAGGTGAGGCCGTGGTGTTGCTGGTTCACGGTGACGAGCGTCTCGCCGCCGGCGTGGCGGACGATGTAGTGGGCGTCGGAGGCGCGGTTCGTGCCGGGGCGATACCAGACGTAGACCGCGTACCGGCCGTCGGCGGGCAGGGAGGCGCTCCAGGTGGCGGTGGCGGTGGCGCTGCCGGTGACGACGCCGGTGTAGCGGTAGGTCTGGTCGAAGGTGAGGTCATAGCCGTAGTGCGTCGTGCTGGTGGTCCAGGCGCCGTCTTCGACGTAGCCGGGGCCGCCATCGTCGTTGTTGACGATGGCCTGGTGGGGGTTCATGTCGCGCTCGCGCACGGGGATGACGGTGGCCCCGGCGTTCCACAGGTATTGGAGCAGGTACTGGTCGACTGCTTCGGCGTTGTTGTGGTCCTCGATGATCGGGCCGACGTAGGGTGGGCGGGGGTAGGGGATGCGTTGGACTTCCCAGCGCCAGACACCGGCACAGGTGTCTCCCACCCAATAGGAGCAATCCCACTCCCAGCCGTGCCCGGCACTGACGTAGACCGTTTTGCCGCTGAGCGCGCCCTGCGGCTGGCCCTGGCCGGAGGCGGGGGGCTGGGCGGTGGTGCGAGTCGTTTCCTCCCCGCCCGTCACGCTGGCCTTGCGTGGCGGGTCGACGCGGGGCAGGAAGGTGGAGAGAGGGACAAAGCCATCGGCGATGGGGTCCCAGACCTGAACGTAGAGCGTCTCCCAGTGCAGCGGTTCGAGGGTCGCGCCGATTTGCTGGACGATCATCTCGTGAGTGTCGGGGTCGAGGGTGCGCAGGGCATCGAAGGGCACATCGAGGCGGACGGTGAGGGTGGGGCGCTCGGCTGCGTCGGTGGTCAGTTCCAGCAGCGTCGTGCCGCCGGGGATGGCCGACCAGATGCCGGCGGCGCGTTCGGTGGGCGTGGGACCGGCGAGCAGTGCATCGAGCAGCGCTTGCGGCGCGCGGCCCGTGGCGCGCGTCACCGCCACCGGCCCGCCGTCTGACCAGAAGATGACACTGCCGCTCGACTGGGCCGTCGCGGGCGCGCTCCACAGCGACAACACCAGCAAGGAAATGGCAAGAAACGACACAGGCTTTTTCATCATCTCTACCTCGCTTAGTGGATGCCCGAGACTGCACCACCAGTCTAAACGAGAAGGGGCCGATTGTCAAACAGAGGCTATGATCGCTGCGTTCACCACCGATGGGCGAAAATGGCCGCTGTCGTTGCGGGTCTCCTGACCCGCCGTTCCGCCCGGTCAGGAGACCGGGCGGAACAAGAGGCCGGTCGGTAGGGGTCGGTCTCAG
>JAFGOJ010000388.1 GCA_016926575.1 Anaerolineae bacterium
CATCGAAAAACTCGGCGACACGTCCCCCGGCACGATCACCAAACAGCTCAACGACTACTTCCGCACCATGGCCGACATCGTCCAGGGCTACGGCGGCACGCTGGCGCGGATGGACCAATACGCCATCGGCGACCGCCTGGTCATCTTCTTCGGCGCGCCCATCGCCCACGACGACGACCCCGCACTCGCCGTTTACGCGGCGCTGGATATGCAGCAGGCCGTGCGCAAGCACTTCAGTGCGCTGCGCACCTCAGCAGGCGTCTTCCGCTTCGAGCAGCGCATCGGCGTCAACACCGGCTTCCTCTTCTCCGGCAACGCCGGCGCGCCTAACCTGCGCCAGGAATACACGCTCATGGGCGATGACATCAACATGGCGGCACGGCTCATGTCCTATGCGAAATGGGGCAGCGTCTATGTCAGCAACAAGACTGAAGAACAAGTGCGCGCCCACTTCACCCTCAGCGACCGCTTCGACCTCAAGGTGAAGGGCAAGCAAATCCTCATCCCAACCTACGAAGTCATGGGCAAGCGCGAGGAAATCGGGGCGACGCGCGGATTGGCGGGCAACGTCGCACCGCTCACCGGGCGGGATACGGCCCTCGAAACCCTGCGGGCGCGCGGCAACGATTTATTGCAGAACAAACGCGGGCAAATCGTTGCTGTTTTTGGGGACAGTGGCCTGGGCAAGTCCCGGCTCAAGCGCGAGTTCAAAACCTGGCTGTTCGCGCAACCTGGGACCGGGGAACTCCTCTGGGTCGAAGGACAATCCATGTCGTTCAGTGAACCGCTCAACTACTGGCTCGCGGCGCACATCCTGCGCGGCGTGCTGCGGCTCCCCCCAGACGCCACCCAGGAAGACATCCTCTTCACGCTGTGGGAACGCGGCGAGGCGTTGCTCGACAAAGACGCCATGGACGCGATCCCCTTCCTGGCGCACCTTATGGGACTGGAACTCGGCGAAGAGTGGGCCTGGGTCACAGAACTGGCCCCGAAAATCCGCCAAAAGCAGACCTTCTGGGCCGCTGCGCAATTCTTCACCGGATTGGCGAAGCAGCACCCGTTGGTCATCGCGCTGGACGACCTGCACTGGGCCGACGAGGCATCACTGGCCTTGTTCGAAGAGCTGATGAGCGTCGCCGACCGCGCGCCACTGCTGCTGCTGCTCGTCTCCCGCGTCATCCGCGACAAAGGCTGCTGGCGTCTGCGCGACGCCGCCGCTGGCGCATACCCGCACCGCTTCACCGAAGTCACGCTCAAACCACTCGCCGCCGAAGATACCCACGATTTGTTAGCCGCCTTGCTGCCGGGCGCGCAGTTCGAGGCCCGTCTAAAAGCGAACATCCTCGAAAAAGCCGCGGGCAACCCCTTTTACCTAGAAGAAGTCGTGCGCACGCTCATCGACAGTGGGGCCGTCGTGCAGAACACAGACGGATCGTGGACGGTCATTCCTGACAAAGTCGCCGCCATCCAGGTGCCGAGCACGCTGCACGCCGCCATCGTGGCCCGCATCGACCGTCTGGCCGAAGACAGCCGCCAGGCCCTGCAAAAAGCGTCCGTCATCGGGCGGCAGTTCCAATTGGCCGTGTTCCGCGAGCTGGCCAAAGCCGACGAACAGATCGATGCGTGGCTGGCGGAGTTGGAGCGTGGCGGCCTGCTGCGCCCGGAACACGCCGCCGGTGTCGATTATGCCTTCCCCGATGCGCTCGTCCACGAAGTGGCCTACAACAGCCTGCTCGTCAAGCACCGTCGCGAGTTCCATCGCTCGATCGGCCGAACGCTGGAAGCGCTCTACGCCGACAAGCTGGAAGCGCACTGCGACCTGCTGGCCTACCACTTCCACCGCAGCGACGACGACGAAAGCGCCGTCAAGTACCTGGACATGGCCGCCAAGAAAGCGCGCAACGAATACGCCAACCTCACCGCCATCGAGCGCTACAAGGAGCTGCTCGAACGCCGCGAGCAGCATGGCGATCAAAAGGGTCAGGCCAACGCCCTCTACCAAATGGGCGTGCTCGCATACGAAACCGGTGACTACGCGCAAGCCAGGCCGTGGCTGGAGCGCGCGACCGCGCTGTACGAAGCCGGCGACGACCAGGCCAACGTCGGCTGGAGTGTGATGTACGTCGGCATGGTCGATCTCAAGCAGGCCAACTACGACGCCGCCCGCCAGCACCACACGCGGGCGCTCGAACTGGCC
This sequence comes from Anaerolineae bacterium, assembly GCA_016926575.1. Lineage (GTDB taxonomy): Bacteria > Chloroflexota > Anaerolineae > B4-G1 > DUEL01 > JAFGOJ01. The sequence continues at coordinate 2,198 of JAFGOJ010000388.1, forward strand.
GAAGCGCGCAGCGACTCATTCCAGGCGGGCATCCATATGACCAATCTGGCGCGCGTCCTGTGGCGTATGGGCGCTTACGCCCGGTCACTGGAGATGTTCGAGAAATCCCTGGCCCTGAAGCAGCAAAACAACGACCTCACCGGGCAGGGCTTCGCCCACTTCTACATGGCGCTCATCCACATCGACCAGGGGCGCAACGTCGAGGCCGAGGCGGCTTTGCAGGCCTGCTTTGTGCTCTGGGAACAGGTTCCCAACAACGCGCGGGTCATCAGCTACTACCACCAGGGCATGGGCCTGCTCGCCCTGCACCGCGAACAGCAGGAACAGGCCGTGGAGCACCTGCGTCAGGCGCTCGACCTCAGCGAGAAACTGGTGCTCAAGGCCGAGATCATCGAAAATCTGTCGTATCTGGGCCGCGCCTATCTGGGACAAGGCGAGGCAGACGCCGCGCTCGAAGTCTCGCAACGCGCCGTGACCTTGTTGGCGACGCAGAAGGACGTCGAAGAAGCGCAAAAGATCGCGCTGAACCACGCCATCGTGCTCGCCGCGCGCGGAGCGCCGGAAGCGGGGAGTTTCCTGCAACAAGCCCACGATGAAATGTTAAAGCAGGCCGAACGCCTGACCGATGCGCAAGACCGGGCGGTCTTTTTAGAGCAGGTCAAAGTCAACCAGGAAATCAACCGCCGGATTAATGACGATTGAGAAAACATCCAGGTAATGATATGCGCCGGGGAAAACCGG
>JAFGOJ010000389.1 GCA_016926575.1 Anaerolineae bacterium
CGCTTGAAACGCGACTTGCGCCAGGCCCAGCAGGAATTGCGCGCCAGTGAGGAACACTACCGCGGCATCACCGAAACCGCCCTCGTCGGCGTCAGCATCAGCGCCCCCGACGAAACGATCACGTTCACCAACCGCGCTCTGGCAGAGATGCTGGGCTACACGCACGACGAACTGACCGGTATGAGCATCGCCCAACTGACCACGCCGGAGGAGTTCGGCCTGTTCCAAGAGCGCACCGAACGCCGGCGCGCCGGCCTGCGCGACCAATACGAAACGGTCCTGTACCGCAAGGACGGCCACCCCATCAACACCCTGATCTCCGCCTCGCCGCTGCGGGACGCCGACGGCCAGTTCCACAGCACGCTGGCGGTCATCACCGACATCACCGAGCGCAAGAGAGCGGAAAGGGCGCTGGCCTGGGAAGCCGGGGTCAATGCCGCCGTCGCCGAGCTCTCGCGCGCCCTCATCTCACCCCTGTCGCTCGAAGAGATGTCCGACCTGTTCCTGGAACACGCCAAACGCCTCACCGACAGCGTCCACGGCTTCGTCGGCTACATCGACCCGCAGACGGGGTTCCTCCTCAGCCCCACCCTGACCCGAGACATCTGGGACACGTGCGAGATGCCGCAGAAGACCTTCGTCTTCGAAACATTCAAAGGACTGTGGGGCTGGGTGCTGAACCAGCGCCGGCCGATGATGACCAATGCCCCGCACGCCGACGCTCGCTCCACCGGCGTGCCCGAAGGCCACATCCCCATCGAACGCTTCGTGTCTGCCCCGGCGCTGATCGGCGAGAACCTGGTCGGCCAGATCGCCCTGGCCAATGCGACCCGCGCCTACACCAAAGAGGACCTCCTGCTCGTCGAACGGCTGGCCTCCCTCTACGCCATCGCCATTATGCGCCGGCAGGCGCAGATCGACCTGGAACAGAGCGAGGAGAAGTTCCGCCAACTGGCCGAGAACATTCGTGAAGTGTTCTGGATCACCACCCCCAACAACGACCGCATCCTCTACATCAGCCCGGCCTACGCCGACGTGTGGGGCGGCGACGTCGCGGACCTGTACGCGCGCCCCGAGCTCTGGACGCAGGCGATCCACCCCGAGGACCGCGAACGGGTCATCGCAGCCAACGTGAAACAGGTGCGCGGCGACTACGACGAGGAATACCGCATCGTCCGCTCCGACGGGATGGTGCGCTGGATTCGCGCGCGCGCCTTCCCCGTCCGCGACGAGCGCGGAGAGGTCTACCGCATCGCCGGCATCTCGGAAGACATCACCGAACGCAAACGCGCCGAAGAACGACTGCTCCGGTACGCAGAAGAACAGGCCGCGCTCTACACCGTCGCCTCGACCATCTCCACGCAACTGGACCCCGACGAGCTGCTCTCCCTGGTCCTCGATACCGTGCTGCCGGTGATCGATTCGGGCGCCGGCTGGGTGCTGATTCCCGGCCCCACGCTAGACGACACGCCGCGCGTTGCCGCGTGGCGCGGCGTGCCACATGCGTTCGTCGAGGCAGAAGCTTCCAGCGCGCTGAAGGACTGCACGCAGTGTGCCGCACTGGTTGCCACCACCCAAACGGTCGCGGGTCTCCACCCCATCGCCGAATGCCCGCGCCTGCAAGCCAACCAGTTGGAATGGGCGTGCGGAAAGCAGCACATCGGCATTCCACTCAGCGCCGGAGATGAGGTGCTGGGCATCCTGGAAATCGTGTGGAACGCGAACCGCCCCCACACCGACGCCGACACCGCGCTACTGCTCGCCATCGGCCGGCAGGTGGGCCTGGCTCTGCGCAACGCCCAACTCTACCAGGCTGCCCGCCAGGTCGACCGCCTGCGCGTGCTCAACGAACTGGACCGCGAACTGGCCGCCACGCTGGACCCGGAAACCGTGGCCGAAGTGACGCTGCGCCAGATCGCCACGGCCATCGACGCGCAGCTTGGCATGCTGTTCCTCATGCCCGTCGACGGCCGGAACTACCCTACCCGCCTGTTCAACCTGAAAACCGGCTGGCGCGGCCTGAATCTGGCCGATTCGGTTCAGGAAAACCCCTACGTTCAATCGATTTTGCAGGCGCTGGCAGACAATCGCGAAATCGTTGACCTTTCGGGCGAGGACCTTGCCGCCGCCAGCCCCGGACACCAACACATCGACGCGTGGGGACCCGGGCTAGCCCTGCCCGTGTGGGACAACGAACAACTGGCCGCGGCGTTGCTGCTCTCCAGCCGCCCCGGCGGACGCCCCTTCACCGACGAGGACCGCGCCCTCGCGCGGGCCGCCGCCAACCGCGCCGCCCAGGCCATCCGAAACGCGCGCCTCTACCGTGCCAGTCAGCGGCGCGGCGACCGCCTGGCGACGCTCAACATCATCACCAACGCCGCCGTCTCCTCCCTGGAAATCGATAGCGTGCTGAAACGCGTGCTCGAACTGACCTGCGACGCGCTGGACGTCGCCGAAGGGTCGATTCTGCTACAGGACCCCGAATCGGGAACGCTGCGCTTCGTCGTCACGCTCGAAAGCACGGGCGTCGACCTGCATGGGCTGGAACTCCAGCCCGGGCAGGGCGTCGCCGGATGGGTAGCCCAGCACGGCCAGGCACTCTGCGTCAACGACGTCGCGCAGGACCCGCGCTGGTATCGCGGTATCGACGCGCAGACGCACTTCGAGACGCGCTCGCTCTGCTGCGCCCCGCTGCGCCATCAGGACGAAGTCACCGGCGTGATCCAGGTGGTCAACAAACGCGCCGGCATGTTCACCGAAGAAGACGTCAAACTGCTCGACTCGGTCGCCTCCATCGCCGCCGTGGCGCTGCAGAACGCGCGGCTGTACACCGCCGCGCGCGAGCGGGCCGAGGAGCTGGCACTGCTGAACGAGATCGGCATGGCACTCACCGCCACGCTGAACCGCGCCGCCGTGGTCGACGCAGCGCTGGCCCAAATCCAGCGCCTCTTCCACGCCGAGGGCGTCGCCCTGCTCCAGCCCAAAGCAGACGCCGCGGGGCTCTGCTTCGTGCGCGCGATCAGCGGCAAACGCCCGCTGGACGTGACAGACGCGGTACAGCAAGGAAAGTGCGCCGCTCTGTGGGCGCTGGAGAACCGCCAGGCGCTGCTGATCGAAGACGCGCGCGGCGACGCGCACGGCCCGGCCTGCATGGAGCCGTTCCTCGACTGCGAGGGGCGCGCCCTGATGACGGTGCCCCTGCTATCTCCCAAACAAGCTACGGGCGTGATCGAGGTGGTTAGCCGGCACGAGGGACTATACACGACCAACGACATCAACACGCTCCAGGCCATCGCCTCTACCCTGACCGTGGCGCTGGAAAACGCGCACTTGTATGAAGAGGTCAAGGGCCTGCTGCTCGAAAGAGAGCGCGCGCAAGCGCAGTTGATCCACGCCGAAAAGATGAGCGCCCTGGGGCGTCTGGTGGCCTCCATCGCTCACGAGATCAACAACCCGCTCCAATCGGTGCAGGGCTGTCTGACTCTGGTCGAAGAGGAATTGGAAACGGACCAGCGGCAAGACAAGATGGAGCGCTATCTGAACATCGCTACCGTCGAGATCGACCGCATTTCGACCATCGTGCGGCGGATGCGGGATTTCTACCGCCCGGCGCGCGAGGGGTTGCAGTCCACCAACCTGCACGAGGTACTGGAGGGCGTTCTGGCGCTCACCGGAAAGCAGCTCCAGCACAGTCAGGTGGAGGTAGAGCGCGATTGGGCCGCCGCCCTGCCCATGGTCCAGGCCAACGCCGACCACCTCAAGCAGGTCTTCCTGAACCTGGTGATCAACGCCATCGACGCGATGCCCGCGGGGGGCACGATCCGCATTTCGACCGCACTGGAGCAGCTCGACAGGCCAGACGCGCCCTCCCCGGCGCCGGTCGTGCGGGTCGCGTTTGCAGACTCCGGCTTCGGGATGTCCCCCGAGACGCTGGCGCACGTCTTCGAGCCGTTCTTCACTACCAAGGAACACGGCTCCGGACTGGGCCTGTCGATCAGCTACGGCATCATCCAATCCCACAACGGCAAGATCAGCGTAGAAAGCCAGGAGGGAAAAGGCACGACGTTCACGATCATCTTGCCTGTCGAAGCGTCTGCAGAGACGAATACGCAGGGCTCGGCCTGAGACCGATCCTATTTTGACAAGGGCGCATTCCGAAAGTAGGTCACGCTTTCAGCGTGGCGCCCGCTCGGCGCGGGTCCGTGACCCGGCGGGAGCACATTGCATGGTGGTGGTAGGCGCGCGATTGAATCGCGCGCCTACCACCACAGGAACGAGGAACAGAACCCATGATCGGCTACGCTCACACCGTTCCGCCCGGTCAGGAGACCGGGCGGAACAAGAAGACCGGACCGGTTGGTAGGGGTCGGTCTGAGACCGACCCCTACCAATTACGTACAGATGGATGCCCGCTTGCGCGGGCATGACGGCCGGATGAGCGGCTATTTTCGGAACAGATAGGGGGTGACGTATGATCAAACAAGCCCACATTCTGATTGTAGACGATGAGCCGGGCATCCGCTTCTTTCTGGAAGAGATGCTCGCGCGCGATGGCCA
>JAFGOJ010000390.1 GCA_016926575.1 Anaerolineae bacterium
GGCCACGCGCCGCCCGATCTCCACGGCGTAGTTGCTGCCCCTGTCCCACGGGTAGACCTGGCTCATAGTCGCCATCCACAGGCCGGGGACGGGAGTTTGGAGCGGGGGGATGGCGCGTGAGTGGCCGAGCGGCGGCACGGGCTGGGCGTAGGTCTCGGTGAACATCCAACTATCGCGGACCCAACCGCGGCTGAACGCGGGGTTGATCTTGGTCAGGCCGGGCAGGTAAGCCGCCAGCAAGCGTTCTTTCGTGTAGTCAAAATAGGCGTGATGCGGTGGAAGGTAGTCGCCGCAGTAAATAATGTGATCGCCGCCGTAATGCTCGGGGGAGATGTAGTTGGTGTGCTCGACCAGGCCCATGAAGGGGATACCTTCGCTTTTGGGCAGGTTGATCCAGTAATGTCCGGCCGAGAACTGGCGGTCGAGGGCCAGGATCAGCACCACCGCGCCCATCGATTTGAGGTTGGTGAGTTGGACGACGTACTCGGTGGGCAGTTCGGGGGTGATGTCGCGCAGCACGTGGGGCGAGCAGGTGGCGATGACGCGTTCGTGGACCACGTCGCCCGCGCCGAGCTCCAGCCGCAGGCCCGCGTCTGTGCGGCGGATGGTGCGCACGTGTGCGTCGAAGTGCAGCGCGCCTCCCTGCGCCTGGACGCGTTCGACCAGCAGGTCGGCGAAGCCCTGAAACCCGCCGACGAAGTAGCCCAGGGCGGCGGTGCGCTTGTAGAGCCGGGCCCACATCCAGGCCATGTTGACCTCGCGGTAGTCTTCGCCGAATTTGCTGATCAGCAGCGGCTTCCACAACACCTCGTAGGCCCGCTCGCCGACCGTGCGGCGCATCCACGCGTCGGCGGTGACCTGTTCCAGCGGCTGCCAGTTGCGCGTCAGCGTGAGGTACAGGCCGACCACCCCGGCGCGCAGGCGGTCGATCAGGGGGATGGGGGAGAACTGGAGCACGCGGATGGCGCGGTGCAGGGCGGAGACGGGGATGAACTTGAGCGCCGGAACCGGGCTGTCGAGCGGGTAGAGCCTGCCGTGGTGGTAGACGGTGGTGGTGGGGCGCGGGAAGAAGAGCTGGTCGCTGGCCCCCAGTTCGGCGATCAGGTCGATCACGTCGTTGTCGGAGGCGAACCAGTGATGGTAGAAGCGGTCCAGGGCCCACTCCCAGCGTGTGTCGCGGAAACCGGCCGCCAGCCCGCCTGCGTAGGGGCGCGCCTCGTAGATGGTCACGCGGTGGCCTGCGCGGGTCAGATCGTAGGCCGCGGTGAGGCCGGTGATGCCAGCGCCGATGATGCCGATGTCCATAGGTTATCCTTTAGCTTGGTCCAAATCCCGTTTTTTTAAGCCGGTGCGCCACATGAACCACAGTCCGGCAAAGGTTTCGGTGGACCACAATACGGCGTGCAGTAAGGTCTGGTAGCTGATGGCAGTGTTTTCTGGGATGCCGATGCCGGTCAAAATGAGGATAGCAGGAGCGTCGAAGGTGCCGATGTTGCCCGGGCCGGAGGGCAGAGCGGTGCCCAGGTTCGCCGCGCCGCTCATCAACAGCAGTTGGTGCAGGTTGATATCGAATCCGAAGGCGTTCATCAGCAGCCGGTAGCTGATCGTCTCCGCGCTCCACACGATGATGGAGAAGAGCATCACCAGCGTCAGCGTCCATGCCGACTTGACCGACGAGAAGCCGTGGATGAAGCGCTCGGTGGTGCCGCGCACCCTGGGGCGGAAGCGGTGCGGGATCAGCCGGTCGATGAACCATTCCGCCAGGCGTTGGATGGGCTGCGGCCACAGCACCATGGCGTAGACGAAGGCCAGGGCGGCCCCAAAGATGACGGCGGCCAGCCCCAGCAGAGCCTGTAGATCGACCTGCCGCGCTGCGGGGATGCCGCCGATGAGGCCGGCCAGGAGCAGCAGCAGGATCATCGTCAGGCCGTCGAAGACCCGCTCGACCAGGATAGAGGCCAGCCCGGCGGCCGCGGGGACGTCGTTGCGCCGGCGCAGGAGCAGGACGCGCACGATTTCACCCGTGCGGAAGGGGTAGATGTTGTTCGCGCCGCGCCCCATGGCCATCGTGGGCAAGAGGTCGCGCCAGGCGATGCGCCGTTCGGACGAGAGGAGCGCCTTCCACCGTGCCGTGCGGGCTGCCAGGGCGAACAGGTAGAGCGTCACCGCGGGGAGGATCCACACGTAGTGGGCCTGCCGGAAGGCCTGCCACACCTCCGCGGGGCGCAGATTGCGGACGGCGATGTAAAGGGAGACGCCGCTGACGATCAAGCCAACGACAGCTCCCCAACGAATGCGGCGCTTGGGTGATGATTCCACAGTGTCTATGCCGCTGCGGTCTGTCTCTGGCGCAGGGCCTCGTAGAGGACGATTGAACCGGCCACGGCGGCGTTGAGAGACGTGATTTTCCCCTTCATCGGCATTTCGACCAGGAAGTCGCATTTCTCTTCGACCAGGCGGCGCAGACCGCTGCCTTCGCTGCCTACCACCAGTGCCAGCGCTCCGGTCAGGTCGGCCTGATCGTACCGCTTCGCCCCGCGGGCGGCTTCCAGCCCGGCCACCCAGACGTTGTAGGCTTTGAGGGTGTCGATGGTCTGCGACAGGTTGGTCACCTGGGCCACCAGCAAATGCTCGACCGCCCCGGAGGAGGAGTTGACCACTGCCGGGGAGACGCCGGCCGCGCGGCGGTCCTGAATGACCACGCCGTGTACGCCGACGGCCTCGGCGGTGCGGATCAGGCTGCCCAGGTTTTGCGGGTCCTGGATCAGGTCGAGCAGCAGCAGGAAGGGCGGCTCTCCACGTTGTTTCGCGGTGGCGAGGATCGCGTTGATGTCGACGTAGCGGAAGTCGCTGGCTTCCAGCGTCACGCCCTGGTGGTTGGCGTCCTCCAGCCAATTGAGGTCGCGTCGGGAGATGCGTTGGACGGGGATGCGCGCGGCCTCTGCCATCGTCAGGATGTCGCTGACGACGTCGGTGGCGCGCACGGTGTCTACGATGCTGATGCGATAGAACTCCCTGCGCCCGGCTCGCAGCGCCTCGTAAACTGCATTTCTGCCATACAGTGTCTCGCGCACGTGTCTTTTTACTCCAATCGCCACACGGGGCCGTCGGGGTGGTCCTCGATGATCACGCCTATCTCTTGCAGCCGGTCTCGCAGGGCATCGGCGTGTTCCCAATCTCTAGCGTAGCGATAATCCTCGCGGACGTTGAGGATGATCTGAATCAGGCCATCCAGCAGTTCGCTGTCGATGCCGCGGCTCATATCGGCGGGGATGATGCCGAGCACGTCGCCGCCCAGTTCGCGGAACATCCCGTCGATGGCGAAGAGCGTGCCGCGGCTGAGGGGACGGCCCTCGTCCATCCAGCGGTTGACCTGCCGGGCCAGGTCGTAGAGGGCGGCCAATGCCTGGGGCGTGTTGAAGTCGTCGTTCATCGCTTTGGTGAAGGCCTCGCGGAAGGGGTCGAGGTCGGCGATGAAAGAGAGGTCGGCTGTGCCTTCGGGCATCGTGCGGTTCAGGCGCGCGCGGACGGTGCGCACAGTGTTGTGCAGGCGGCGGACGCCCTGTTCGGCGGCCATCATCGCTTCGCGGCTGTAGTCCAGCGGCCCGCGGTAGTGGGCGGAGAGGACGAAGGTGCGGATGGCTTCGGGGGAGTAGAGTTTGAGCGCGTCCTTGAGCGTGAGGAAGTTGCCCAGGCTCTTGCTCATCTTGACCCCGTTGACGGTCAGCGAGCCGACGAGGACCCAGTAGTTGGCGAAGGGCTTGCCGGTGGCGGCCTCCGACTGAGCCAGTTCGCACTCGTTGTGGGGGAACATATTTTCCAGGCCGCCGCCGTGGATGTCGACGGTATCGCCCAGGTACTTGGTGGCCATGGCCGTGCACTCGGCGTGCCAGCCGGGGTATCCCTCGCCCCAGGGGGAGGGCCAGCGCAGGATGTGTTCGGGTTCGGCTTTCTTCCACAGGGCGAAGTCGGCCGGGTGGCGTTTCTCCTCGCGCACCGTCACCCGCGCGCCGGGTTCCAAGTCTTCGATTTTGCGGCCGGAGAGCTTGCCGTACTCGGGGAACTGCTCTACCGAGAAGTAGACGTCGCCGTCCACTTCGTAGGCGAAGCCCTTTTCCAACAACTGCTTGACCAGTTCGATCTGCTCGGGAATGTGGCCGCTGGCGCGCGGGGAGATATTCGGGCGCACGACGCCCAGCGCGTCCATATCCTCGAAGTAAGAGCGGGTATAGGTCTCTACTACCTCCATCGGTTCGACGCGTTCCCTGCGCGCTCCTTTCAGGATGCGGTCCTCACCGGTGTCGAGCAGGTGCCCGACGTCGGTGATGTTCTGCACGTAGCGCACCTTGTAGCCGAGGAACCGCAGATAGCGCACCAAGACATCCATGGCCACGTACAGCTTGGCGTGGCCGATGTGGGCGTGATCGTAGACGGTAGGCCCGCAGACGTACATGTGAACCCGTCCGGGCTCCAAAGGCTTGAACAGCTCTTTTTCTCGACTCAAGTAATTGTAGACGTGTAGGGCCATCTCTCTTCCTTCTCCTATGACCATTTTTTACTCTCTTCGACAGGGCGTGCGAAAATCATCCGGCCGGCCGTGGTTTGCAGCATTTTGGTGACGACGACTTCGGTGTGGGAGTTGATGTAGGAGCGCCCGCTTTCGACGACGACCATCGTGCCATCGTCCAGATAGCCGACGCCCTGGTCGGACTCTTTGCCTTCCTGGATCACATTGACGACGAACGCTTCACCGGGCAGGTAGACGGCTTTGACGGCGTTGGCCAGTTCGTTGATGTTGAGCACCGGCACGCCCTGGAGCTCTGCCACCCGGTTGAGGTTGTAATCGTTGGTGACGATGGCGCAGTGGAGTTGTTTGGCCAGGAAGACGAGCTTGTCGTCGACTTCGCGCACGTCTTCGACGTCCATGTCGATGATGCGCACCGGGGTGATCGATTCTTCCTGGAGGCGATGCAGAACGTCCAACCCACGCCGCCCGCGATTGCGCCGCAGGGCATCGGACGAGTCTGCGATGTGTTGCAACTCGTTCAGGATGAAGTTGGGCACCAGCATCTCGCCGCTGATGAAGCCGGTGCGGCTGATGTCGGCGATGCGCCCGTCGATGATGACGCTGGTATCCAATAGCACCGGCGGCACGTTCGGAGCGGTGGACTTGCTCTCCTTGCTCGACGCGCGGTAGCCACGGATGAAGTTGAACACCTCCTGCTGGCGCATGGTCATCGCCGCAATGCCCAGGTAGCTGAAAAGAATCGTGCCGACGAAGGGCAAGATTTGATTGAGGGGGATAGGGAGCAGGGACAGGGGAATGGCCAACAGAGCGGCGATGACGAGGCCGATTACCAAGCCGATAGTGCCTGCTATCAACTGTTGCAGCGGTACGTGACGCAGGCCGTGTCTCAAGGACCGCAGCGGCTTGACCGAGATGTAGGGGGTCAACACCAGCCCGGCCAGTGCGCCGACCAGAAAAAACGTGGTGGCATAGATGTAAGGAGGGGAGTTGCTGACTTCAGCCAACCGTGCGCCTAAGAACAAACCGCCCACAGAAAAAAGAATCATTCCAATAATACGAGAAATAAAATCAGTGCTCATAGGGGGGATTCCTTATAAATAAGTAACTGCTCAGGCTGTGCGCCTGGCAGTTACCCGCTTGGCGCGGCGAAGGGAGAAAGTGGGGGTTTTGCGGGCGGCTTCGCCGCCCGCAAAACCCC
>JAFGOJ010000391.1 GCA_016926575.1 Anaerolineae bacterium
CGTCATTGCGAGGGCGCGGAGCGCCCGAAGCAATCCCCAAGACGCTGCTGGGGGATCGCTTCGCCGCCTGCGGCGGCTCGCGATGACTCAAGAACAGTTCTTGTTCCGCCCGGTCAGGAGACCGGGCGGAACGGCGCATTCACCCGGTCGTCATGCCCGCGAAAGCGGGCATCCATTGCACGCAAACTGGATTCCCGCTTGCGCGGGAATGACACCCTCTTGTTCCACCCGGTCTCCTGACCGGGCGGAACGGCGGCGCAGCCGCCTGGGAGTGGGGTGAGGCGGAATCCGGCTACGCCACCACACCAAACGCCAACCGCACCACCCGCCGCGTCTGCGGGCTGACGGCTGCCACCTCCGACACACGCCAGCCGCACACCCAGACAATCTCGCCGCCCGCGACCAACAATGGGACGCCATCCCGCCAGGCGCGCGGCAGTTTCGCGTTGATCATCCAATCCGTCAGGCGCGGCGCGTGCCCGCCCATCCCCTGCGGGCGGAACCGGTCGCCCGGGCGGCGCGTGCGCAGCACCGGCGATTCGACCAGCGCCTCGGCGTCCAGGTAGGCGACCCAGCGCTCCGCATTCGCCCGCACCTCGTCCGGTGACCAGGCCTCCAAGTACGTGGCTTCCAGCCGCCACCCCGCCCCCACCGGCGTCGTCCCCGGCAAAGCCACTGCCCGCTCTGTGCCGGGTTCGAGCGCCGGACCCTCCGCGGGGGGGGCGTACCCCGCGCCGGCAATCGTCACCTGCGCGTACCCCACCGCCAGCATCAACCCGCCCGGCAGCACAGCCTGCGCGCCGGTCTCTCCCTCCCGCGCCACACGCACAGCGCTCTCGACGTGCTCGAAACCAACGTCCCGCAACTGCGGCCGCAGACGGTAGGCCGCTGCCCGCACCAGCGCCCGCTGGAGCGAGAGCGGCTGCGCGCGCCAGCCTGCCAGGTCGAAGACCACCGCCTGCTCAGACACGCACCGCGTCACCGCCTGCCACGCCTCCCGGCGCAGGCGTTCGAGCAGCGCGTAGTCCGCCGCCACCACCCGCGCCATGTGCTGCAGGCGGCGGCGCACGTTGGGATTGTACGTCTCCAGCAGCGGGAGCAAATCGTGGCGCAGGCGGTTGCGAAAATAGGTCGTGTCCAAGTTGGACCGGTCGAAGCAGGCTTCGAGGCCCTGTTCGGCACAGTACCGTTCGACCTCGGCCCGCGACGTCTCCAGCAAGGGCCGCACGAGCACGGGCATGACGTCCGGCAGGGGAAACTCTGCGATCTGCTTCGACAGGCGGTAGTGCGCCAGCGGCGTGGCGGGCAACATCCCCCGCAGGCCCGCCGGCCCCGCTCCGCGCAGGAAGTGCATCAACACCGTCTCCGCCTGGTCATCTCCGGTATGCCCCACCGCCACCTTGCCCGCGTCGACCTCGCCCGCCACGTGGGCCAGAAAGGCGTACCGCGCGCGCCGCGCCGCCTCTTCGAACGCCAGATGGTGCGCGCGGGCCACCCCCGGCACGTCCAGTTCCGCCACCGTCAGCGGGACCCTCCAGCGGCGGGCCACGTCGGCCACGGACGCAGCGTCCGCATCCGCCGCCTCCCCGCGCGCGCCGTGGTGCAAGTGAGCCACGTGGAGTTCGAACCCCAGCGGCTCACTCAACCGGAGCAGCACGTGGAGCAGACACAGCGAATCCGGCCCGCCGGACACTCCCACGACGACGCGATCTCCAGGAGCCAGCAGGCGCTGCCGCTGGATGACATCGCGCACGTGCTCTAACACGTTCACCGTAAATGACCCTGATGACCTTCCCGGGTAACTGCTCAGGCTGTGCGCCTGGCAGTTACCCGCCTGGCGCGTCGAAGGGAGAACAGGGGGGCTTGCGGGCGACTTCGTCGCCCGCAAGCCCCCCACTCCCCCTTTTCGCGGCGGGGAAGGGTGACAGTCCGGCTACAGCCGGACGACCGTGCCGCAGTAATCGCAGCGGATCTCCCGCATCCCCCTGACGATGGGAGACGTGAACAATGCACCGCAGTTGGGGCACTTGGTGGGGATTTCCTCGCCCGTCGCGGCGGATTCCGCGGCCGCAGCGGGAGCGGCGCCGCCCTCGACGGCGGCCTCGGCAGAGACCTCGACGACGCCTTGGGCATGAGCGCCCACGCGCTCCTGGTCGATCTCCCCGCTGCTGACGCGCCGGATCAACTGTGCCCACGCGTCGTTGCTGGCGCCGATCAACTGCAAACCAACTCTGGTATAGCGCGCCTCGGGGGAGAAAACGATCTCGATCCCCGACTTGTGCCCCAGGAACCCGCCCTGCGAGGTACTGATCTGCTCGACGTAGCCCACGGTCTCCTCGAAGAGCATCTTCTGCACCATCTCTTTGGCCGTGGTGATGAAGAGCACTTTCTTGGTGGCAACTTCCTCTTTTTGCTCGAAGATCAACCGATCGTCGGTCATGTGGAGAATACCCTCCGGACCGTCGTCCTTGTTGGATTCCAGCAACTTGGCGCGAACCGCCGCGACGAAGTCCTCGCCCTCGTAGAAGTCGAAGGAGGCTTCCGCCGCCTGATCCAGGGTCCATTCGATGGCGTCCACCTGCCCCATCAACTGGGTCACGTTCTGGTCGATGGTGCTGAACATGCCTTCGATGGCACTCTGAGCGGCCGACACTTTGCTTCCCAGTTGCTGGATCACGCTCTGGGCGCGGCCAATCTGCGCCTGCCCGCCGCTGTAGGCCATTTGAAGCGCGCGTTCGGCTTCGTTGACGTCCTGCTGCAACTCGGCGCTGCGCTGGTCGATGGCGGCGGTGACCCGCCCGCGGGCCTGGGCCCAC
>JAFGOJ010000061.1 GCA_016926575.1 Anaerolineae bacterium
GGGTTTTGCGGGCGGCTTCGCCGCCCGCAAAACCCCCACTCCCCCTTTTCGCGGCGGGAAAGGCAACTGCGAAGCGTAAGCTGAGCATTACTCGTTGCCTGCGATTATTTCCTCTTGGTGGGATTCGATGGTCTCTATCGACGGTGCGGCCGGGGAAGGCGGGGGGCAGGTGTTGAGATCGGCACTGGCCCTTTCCGCGCTCACCGGGCAAACAACCGACTTCCAGAACATCCGTGCCGGGCGCGCGACCCCCGGCCTACAGCCGCAGCACCTGACCGCGGTGTACGCCGCTGCGGCAGTATGCGGCGCGCAGACGACGGGGGTCGAGCTGAACAGCCCGGCGCTGCACTTCGCACCGACCCACCCCGCCCGCCCCGGCGACTACGTATTCGACGTGTCCAGCATCACAGGCAAAGGCAGCGCCGGATCCGTGGGGCTGGTCATGCAGACCGTGCTGCTGCCTCTGGCCGCCGCCCCTGGCGACTCCCACCTCCTGCTGCGCGGCGGCACACACGTGCCCTGGGCCCCCTCCATGCACTACCTCCAGTCGGTCTTCCTGCCCACGCTGGCCTCGATGGGCGTTGCAGCAGACATCGAGCTGACGCAGTGGGGGTTCTACCCCGCCGGCGGCGGGGCGGTTCGGGTCAGCGTGCAGGGGCAGAGCCAGCCGCGCGCGATCACGCTCACCGAGCGCGGCGCGCTGAAACGCATCTGGGGCGTCGGCGTCGTCTCCAACCTCCCCGCCCACATCCCCCAACGCATGGTCAACCGCGCCCGCAACCTGCTGAACGAAGCGGGCCTCAAAACCGACCTAGAACCGCTGCGCGTGCGCGGAGATGGCCCCGGAGCGGGAATCTTCCTCGTCGCCGAGTACGAAGGCGCGCGGGCCGGATTCACCGCCTACGGCAAACAAGGACTGCCCGCCGATCAAGTGGCCCAAGCCGCCTGCGACGCGCTGCTGGCCCACCACCACACCGGCGCACCGGTCGACCCCTATCTGGCGGACCAGTTGATCCTGCCGATGGCGGTGGCTCAGGGCACGTCGCACATCGTCACGTCGCGCATCACCAACCACCTGCTGACCAACGTGGCGACCGTCCAATCGTTTCTGCCGGTCGTGGCACGCATCGATGGCGCGCTCGGCCGCCCCGGCACAGTCACGCTGACAGGATATACCTATGATTGAACTCGTCTTTCTCGGCACGTCCGCCTCGGCCCCATCGATCCATCGCGGGCTTTCGGCCCAGGCCGTCATCTACCAGGACCACCGGTTTCTGGTCGATTGCGGTGAGGGCACCCAACGCCAGATTTTGCACAGCGGATTGGGATTTCGACGGCTGAACCGCATCCTGCTGACCCACGGCCACCTCGACCACATCCTGGGGCTGGGCGGGCTGGTGTCGACGTTTGCGCGTTGGGAGGCCATCGAGCGGCTGGAAATCTACGGCGGGCGCTGGGCGCTGGATCGCGTGCGCGACCTGGTGTTCGGCGTCGTGCTGCGCGGTGCGTCTCCGCCGATGAACATCGAGCTGATCGAGATCGAGCCGGGCGTGGTCATGGAAGACAAGGATTTCGAGGTCGTCGCCTTCCCCGTCCAACACCGCGGGCCGGGATGCTTCGGTTTCCTGTTCCGCGAGAAGCCCCGCCGCCGATTTCTGGTGGAGAAAGCCGAACAACTCGGCATTCCGCCGGGGCCGGAACGCCGCCAACTGGTCGCCGGCGAGGGGGTCACGCTGCCCGATGGGCGATGGATCGACCCGGACCAAGTGCTCGGACCGCCGCAGCGTGGCACGTGCCTGGCACACGTCGGCGATGCGGGCCGCATCCACTCGATCACCGACGCGGTGCGTGAAGCGGACATGCTCGTCATCGAGGCCACCTACCTGGACCGCGAGAGCGATATGGCGCGCCGCTACGGGCACCTGACGGCCCGGCAAGCCGCGACGCTGGCCCGCGACGCCAACGTCGGGCAGCTGGTGCTGACTCACATCTCCCGTCGCTATCGCGATTGGGACGTACTGGAAGAAGCACAATCTATTTTCCCAGAGACAATCGTCGCCCACGACTTCGACCGGTTTCAACTGTCCCGGGGAAAGGCGTAACGAGGAGCGGTTATGAGCGTCTCACGGAAAATGGCCCTGCGCGATCTGGTCTCGGCGGCATACGAACTGGACGCGAGCGTGTTGCACGGCGAGATGAAACGCGCTGCGGAGAGCGGCGCGTGGGCGGTCGACAACACCACACTCGACGAGTGGTTGGCACGCTTCGAAGGACAGCAGGTGTACGTGATCGTCGCCTCGCCGGAGGACGAGCGCCCGCTGCCGAGCAAGGTGTGCCGCACCTGCGGGACGGAGTACACCGGCGCGGAATGCCCGCGCTGCCTGAACGTGCGCCAGCGGCTGCGGGGAAGGTAGCACAGCCGCTATCGAACGTCAGCCCCACCCCAAATCCTTCGCACGGCGGGGGTTCTTCTTTTCAGACGGCTCGTGCACATGATCGTGGTGATGGTCGTGATCGTGGTCATGGTCGTGACCACAGTCCGTACAACCGTGGTGCGTGGTCTGCGGCAAGGGTATGTCGGCGTAGGGTGAAGGGACGTTGCCGACAAAGCGCCCGCCCTCGAAGGGGATCGCGTCCGCTACGTCCTCTAAGTCGGCGTCCTGCGCTCCCTGCGCCCGCCGCGCGACGATCTCCTGAAATGCCTGCGGGTCCACCGGCGCCACCTCGTCCAACAAGCTGCCGGTCTCCTGCAGGAACTGCGCCATCTCCTGCGGATTATCTCGGTCGACCGCCTCGGCGCGGGCTTCAAGGTCGGCCAGGCGGCCCGCTTCGGAGCGCAGTGCGTTGACCTGCGAGACGATCTTTTGCACATCCAAGGAACCGCAGCGCGGGCACGGCGGGGGCGGCGCGTCGAACTGCCGCGCCAGGTGGCTGAACCACCCATCGCATTGCGCACAATAATACTCGTAAATTGGCATCGCACACCTCCTTTATCTGCGCAACCGCTCCCATACCAAACCGCGCCGTGGAGCGAACAGCAGCGTCAACAGAAAGATCGCCGTACACACCAGCACCACCGCCGCACCCGACGCCACTTCGACGTAGTACGAGATGTAAAATCCCAACACGCCAGAAACCGCGCCGACCAGGGCCGAGATAGCCATCATCGCCGGGAGGCGGCGCGTGAGCAAGTAGGCCGTCGCTGCCGGCGTCACCAGCAACGCCACCATCAACGCCACCCCCACCGCCTGCAAAGAGACCACTGTAGTCACTGCGATGAGGATCAGCATCAAGTAGTGAAGGAACCCCGTGGGCAGGCGGAGCGTCTCCGCCAGCAGCGGATCGAAGGAGAAGACCAAAAACTCTTTGAACAGAGCCACGATCGTCAACAGCACCAGGCCGCCGAAGATTGCCGCCAACCACAGATCGCCCGCCGACACGCCCAACACGTTGCCGAACAAAAAATGGGCCAGGTCGCCGGCGTACCCCTCGACCGTAGAGATGATCGCGATGCCCAACGCGAACATGCCGGCAAAGAGGATGCCGATGGCTGTATCTTCCTTGACCTTCGCACTCTTGCCCACCGCGCCGATCCCCACCGCGGTCAGGATTGCCGTCGCCAGCCCCCACCAGAAGATGGGGCCGCGCGTCGACCCGCTGACCAGGTAGCCCACCGCAACGCCCGGCAGGATCGCGTGCGCCAGCGCGCTGCCGAAGAAGGCCATGCCGCGCAGGACCACGTAGGTGCCCACCACTGCGCACACGCCGCCCACCATCACCAAGGCCAGCAACCCGCGCACCATGAACGGATAGGCCAACGGCCCAACGATTACCTCAACCAGGCCATCCATTACAGATCTCCTCCACAGCACGTATCGCTGAGGGCCATCAAGCCGTTCTCGCCCTCGATCAGATGCAACTGGGAACCGTAAGCGGCCTGAAGCCGCTGCGGGGTGAAGACCTCGTGCGGTTTCCCGAAGCCGAGCAGGCGCGTCTTGAGCAACATGACCCGGTCGAACCGTTCGGCGGCCAGGTTCAGGTCGTGAATGGCGACCAGCACGGTCACCCGCTGCTCACGCAGCACGTCCAGGATGTGGAAAATATCCTCTTGCGAAGGGATGTCTAGCCCGATCAACGGCTCGTCCATCAGCATCAGTGCCGCTTCTTGGGCCAGCGCGCGCGCGATGAACATGCGCTGCTGCTGCCCGCCGGAAAGCTCGCCGATCTGCCGGTCGGCCATGCTGCCCATGCAGACGACGTCGAGGCAGTGGCGCACGTGGTCCCAATCCCGCTGGCGCGGCCGGCGCAGCCAGCCCAGCTTCCCGACGCGGCCCATCATCACCACGTCGGCCACGTTGACCGGAAAGCTCCAATCGACGTGGCTGCGCTGCGGCACGTAGGCGATGCAGATGTGGCCGCCCGGCCCGTGCCCGGCCACCCGGATCTGGCCGGACGCCGGGGGCAGCACGCCGACGATCGCCTTGAAGAGCGTGCTCTTGCCCGCCCCGTTCGGCCCAACGACCGCCACACGCTCGCCGGCGTCCAGCCGAAACGAGACCCCCTCCAGCGCCAGGCGGCCATCGTAGGCCACACTGGCATCCTGCACCTCTAAGATGGGCGAGTCATCCCGGTGTTGCGCGTGGCTGCGAACTAACGCCCCTATCGGCATAGCCCCTCCTCTACTTCAACGCGTCCACGATGGCCAGGACGTCGATGCGCATCAAGTTCAGATAACTATCGGCCGGGCCACCGGCCGGGGTGAGCGATCCGGTGTAGATGGGAACCAGGGCGACCCCCGTGTCGGCAGCGATTTGCTGCGCCAGGTCGGGGTTGACCGTCACACTCACGAACACCGCCGGCACGCCCAAGGTACGAATCCGGTCCTCCAGCGCGGCCCGCTCCTGTGCAGAAGGCTCGGCGAGGGTGCTGAACCCACTCACGACCGTGCCCACCGGTTCGAAGCCGTACCGCGCGGCGAAGTAGGCCAGGACGTTATGATCGGTCACCAGGCGGCGATGCTCCTCGGGCACCTGAGACACCTGTTCAACGACCCAGCCATCCAACGCATCCAGCGCCGCGACGTACGCTTCCGCGTTGGCGGCGTAGACGGGGCCATTCGCCGGGTCGAGCGTCGTCAGCGCCGCCTCGATCGTGCGCGTCCAGGCGATGATGTTGTGCGGATCGAACCAGACGTGCGGGTCGACGGTTCCGTGGTCGTGCCCGGCCTCCTCTTCCTCGTGCTCATCCTCCAACACGCGCAGGTCGAGGTTGTAGGAGAGCGGCACCAGCGGGACCTCCGCGCCGGCGTTCTCCAGCAGCGGTTCGAGGAACGCCTCCAGCCCGGCCCCGTTGGCGAAGACGACGTGCGCCTCGCTCAACGCTACGGCGACCTGCGGCGTCGGTTCGTAGGCGTGTGGGTCGGCCCCCAACGGAATCAGAACCAGCAGGTCGATGGCCTCCCCGCCGACGTTCTGTACCACGTCACCGACAATGGTGGTCGTGGCAACCACGCGCAGGCGCTCCCCCGCGTCCAACGTCGCCGCAGAGAGCGCGGGCATAGCGTCAACATGGACTTCGGGCGAAGTCTGGCAGCCGGCAGGCGCAAGCAGTGCAGCAAAAAACACGATAAACCACACCATTCGTTTCATTGGATTCTCTCCCGTAACTGCTGCTGTCCTCTGCGGCAATTTTCGCACAGGCCGTACAGCTCCAGCAAATGGCTGGTCACCTGGAAATCGAAACGCTCCGAGAGCGCCTGTGCCAAATCGTCCACCACGCACTCCTCGAAGTGGATCGTGTGGCCGCATCCCAGGCACACCAGGTGATGGTGCTGCTCGCCCACGCAGACGACGCGCGCGCCCCCATCGCCCAGGTAAACCGGGCGCAGCAGACCCAGTTCGGCCAGCAAGTCCAGAGTGCGGTAGACCGTGGCGCGGCTCAGGGCGGGGTAGATGGCGCGCCCGCGCTCCAGGATTTCGCACGGGCTGAAGTGCCGCCGGCCCGACTCCAGGACGCAGATAACCGCCCGGCGCGGGGCGGTCAGTCGGTAGCCGGCCTGTTGCAATCGCTGCACCAGTTGATCGCTCACGAGACCCTCCTTAGTGAGACAATGTCTCAATTATAGCGATATCCGGCCCATCTGTCAAGCGGGGTGCGTTGTCCCTTCCCAAGGATATGGTAGAATAGTGATGCCTGTTCACCCTCCCACAGGCTTGAGCCCTGCGGGAGGGTAAGCTGAGCAATCCACTTGAGGAGAGAGTCTTCATGCGCAATCTGATGGTCACGGGCGGAGCCGGATTCATCGGCTCCAATTTCGTCCGGTACATGTTGAAGAAATATGCCGATTACCGCATCGTCGTCTACGACAAACTGACCTACGCCGGCAATCTGGACAATCTGAAAGACGTGGCCGAGGACTTCGGCGGGCGGTACGCGTTCGTCAAGGGTGACATCTGCGACGCCGAGACCGTGCGCGCGGCGGTGCAGGCGCACGCCGTCGACACCATCGTCAACTTTGCCGCCGCCACGCACGTCGATCGCTCGTTGATGGAGCCGGACGAGTTCATCCGCACCGACGTGCAAGGCACCTACGTCCTGCTGGAAACGGCGAAGGCGTTCGGATTGGAGCGGTATCATCAGATCAGCACCGACGAGGTCTACGGCGAGGTGTTGGATGGGCGTTCGAAGGAGACGGACCCGTTGCACACGCGCAGTCCCTACTCGGCCTCGAAGGCCGGCGGCGACCTGATGTGCATCGCCTACTACACCAGCTTCGACGTGCCCGTCACCATCACCCGTGGGTCGAATAACATCGGCCCCTACCAGTACCCCGAGAAAGTCGTGCCGCTCTTCATCACCAACGCCATCGACGACAAGCCGCTGCCCCTCTACGGCGACGGCAGCCAGATGCGGGACTACCAACACGTCATCGACCACTGCGAGGGGATCGACGTCGTGCTGCACAAGGGCGTGCCGGGCCAGGCCTACAACCTGGGCACCGGCGCGGAGACGCGCAACATCGATATGACCCACGCCATCCTGGACCTGTTGGGCAAGCCGCGCACGCTGATCCAGCCCGTGCGCGACCGTCCGGGCCACGACCGGCGCTACGCCCTTGACGTGAGCAAAATTCGTGCGTTGGGATGGGAGCCGGGGCACACTTTCAAGGAGGCCATCGCGCTGACCGTGCGCTGGTACGTCGATAACGAGTGGTGGTGGCGCAAGATCAAGAGCGGCGAGCACTACCAGGAATACTACCGGCAGCAGTACGCCGGGCGTGAAGTCAAATGACCTCCTTGGCATTCTTTGCGCCTTCGCGGTAGATATCTGTTGTCGTGTGGAGTCAATTCAAATTGCGATGGCGGACCTGGATCGACTAGCCCATTTCCTCCTGAAGCCGTTTGCCGAAGCATGCAAGGCGTTCGAACTGCTCGCCGATGGGGACCGCGTCGCCGTGGGGGTCTCTGGGGGGAAGGACAGCGCCGCGCTGTTGGACCTGCTCCTGCGCTACCGGGAGCGAGCGGCGTGCGACTACGATGTCGTCGCGCTGCACGTGGTGGGCACTGCGGCGGGTCTGCCCGACCTGACGGGGGTGCTCGAAGCGTGGTTTGAGCAGTTGGGCGTCGCTTATCGCTGCGTGCCGTTGGAGCTGCCGCCCGACGAAGCGCTGCCGATGGACTGCTTTCGCTGCTCGCGGAACCGGCGCAAGGCGCTCTTCCTGGCGGCCGACGCGCTGGGATGCAACAAGGTCGCTCTGGGCCACCACGCCGACGACGCGGCGGCCACCACGCTGCTCAACGTGCTCCTGTGCGGGCAGGTGGAGACGCTGGAACCGAAGCGAGACTACTTCGACGGGCGGATCACGCTGATCCGCCCGCTCATCCTCACCCAGGCCAAGGAGATCGCCCGCTACGCCCGCGCCGCTGCCTTTCCGGTCACCCCGCCCTGCCCTTACGAAGCCGACACGCAGCGGCAGCGGGTCGAGGATTTCCTGAAGGGATTTGGAAGCCAGCAGAAGCAGATTCGCGCCAACCTGTGGCGGCTGGCGCAGGAAAAGGGCAAGCCCTTCTCCTAGGGTTGAGGGTCGTCTTTCCCCAGCAGTTCCCGCGCCGCGACGACGGTCAGCACTGCCACCGCCGCCGGGACGACGAAGAACCCCACTCCAAAAGCGACGGTGCTGAGGACGAGCAACACGACGATCGTCAGCAGCACGGTCAAACTGTAGAGCGGGTGCTCCAACACGAGCGCGAAGGAGCGCCAGAGCGCGCGCAGGAGGTGCGGGCGCTCGTCTTCCAGCAGGAACGGGAAGACGTACAACTGCCCGGCCACCCAAAACGCGTACACGGCGGCAATCGCGCCCTGGAACGCGCCCGGCAGCCAGCGCGGTTCGACGAGGGGAAAGTTCCCGGCCGGCCCGTAGAAGCGGAGATTGTAGAGCATCAGCCCACAGGCCAGCCCATTCAGCGCGGCCCAGCCCCAGGCCGGCCAGAAATAGCGCTTCAGACTGGCCCACCAGTCCTGAACCTGCACGATGTGCCCTTCGGCCGAGCGCTGCGCAACGGCCCACAGGCCCACCAACGCCGGCGGGAATGGCACAATCAAGAAGAAAGAGAATGTGGTCAGTACGTTCAACAAGAAGAGGACGTACAAGTCCTCGAAGAACACGCGTCCGGCACGCCGAATAGCACGTACAGCTTTAAGCATAGGGGGAAAGACGGGCGGGGATCGTCAACTCTTGCGCTTCTTTAAGAGGACACCCTCCCTGAGGTAGAAGAAGGCCATCGACTCGGAGAACCCTTGTACGATCCTGCGCTGGACCTGCCGGGAAACTTCGACCACCTGCAATCCACCGTCCACAGCCGGGCACATAACGCTCAGATTTTGGCCGTTCCCCTCGTGCACCACCCATTCGCCTTCGAACCGGCGGCGGAACGTTTCGCCCAAAAAGGCCATCCACAATACTTGCAAGTCCTGCGAGGGTCGGGGCGTGCGCTCCGTCACGCGCTCGATCCACTCGTCGAGCAGTTGCAGGGCTGTGGCGTCGTAGAACGTTTCGTATCCGGCGAAATGGCTGAGCTTGATGCGCGCCCGCTCGGCCATCTCCGCCAGGTATCGTGCTTGCTCAGCACTGAGAAAAGTCACTTCGCTGCTGTCTGGCATGTCCCTCGCTCCTTGCCTCTCTACCACGTAGTATAGCATAGTCACGAAAAGACGTCAATCGAGATATTGCTCAGGGCGAATTTGCTCCATGGGGCAATCAATTATTTTTTAGCCACGAATTCACACGAATTTTTGGCCTTTTTCGGGGATGGTTCATTTCCCGGCCGAATTAGGTTTACACTTTGTTTTCCGATCTGTCATTCTGAGCGGAGCCGCCGCAGGCGGCGA
>JAFGOJ010000392.1 GCA_016926575.1 Anaerolineae bacterium
ACCCCCACCAACACCCCGACGGACACGCCGGTGCCTGCTGCGACCGACACGCCCACGCCCACGCCGACGGACACACCCTCGGGCCCGGCCGACACGCCCACGAACACGCCGACGCCGACCGACACGCCATTGGGGCCAAGCAACACGCCGACCAACACGCCGACCAACACCCCGACGAACACGCCGACGAACACCCCGACGAACACGCCGGTTGGGCCGACGAACACGCCGACCCGCACGCCGGTTCCATCGACCAACACGCCCACCAACACGCCAGGCGGCCCCACAGACGCGCCTGTCGGGACCTCCACCAGCACACCTGTGTCACGTCCGACCAGCACGCCCTCGGGCGTGGTAGCTCCGGAGCAGCAGAGCCAGGCGACGGCCGAGCCGACGCCTTACAACGGCGGCTACCTTCCGCAGACCGGCCTGGCCACGCCCTTGATCGGCCTGGGGGTTGGGCTGGCCTGCGTCGCGCTGGGCGTGGCGTGGGTGCGCCGCCGCACGCCGAAAAAGGAAGACGCGTCCGAGTAAGGCCGATCTACCGACGTACAACCGCCCTCTTCCGAGGGCGGTTTTTTTGTGCGAGCCGAAGGGGGGGGCACAATCGTAGCAAACTTTGGCCCTTCGTGGTATAATTCGCCCGTCGTAGTGTTTTTGTGTTAGCGCTCTTTGGGGTTTCGCGTGGTGGGGCACTAGGAGTGGGGGTTTGGGCGGGCGTAGCCCGCCCAAACCCCCACATCTGCCCCCCTTCCACGCGAAATCCCAGAGACCCTGTGTTAGAATCTGTTCGAGGAGGCTAGAATGCGAAGAATATGGTTGTTGTTGGCCGTGGGGGCGCTGCTCGTCACGGCGGTGGGGTGCGATGGCGCGGTGGACCCGCTCGAACCGACCAGCGCAGTGCCCACGCTGGACTCGGGTGGCGGGGAAGCCTCTCCGACGAGCGTGCCGGGTGAGATTCCCACCGGGGAGCCCACAGAGGCCGCGTGTCGGCTGGCGACGCCGTATGGTGAGGAGGCCGCAGGCCTGCCGCCGATTACGGAGGATGACCACACGCGCGGACCGGCCGACGCGCCGGTGACGTTGATCGAATACGCCGACTTCCAGTGACCGGGTTGCGCGGCGTTTGATCCCGCGATAATGTTTCTGTTAGAAACACAAGGTGACAATATTCAGTTTGTTTATCGGCACTTTCCGCTCTCCTTCCACCCCCTGGCGGTCATAACCGGCGAAGCGGCAGAAGCCGCCGGCGCTCAGGGTGCGTTCTGGGAGATGCACGACATGCTCTACGAAAATTACGATTCGTGGGCTCCGCTGAGTGAAGAACAGATGGTCGACGTTCTGGAAGGATACGCAGAGGACATCGGGCTGGACGTCGATCAGTTCATGGACGATTTGACCGGTCACGTCTACCAAGACAAGGTGGTGGCCCAGGGTGAGGATGCGATGGCGATGGGCTTGATGGGCACGCCGTCCTTTGTCGTCAACGGCAGAATCTACCCCTTCGACTGGGGCCTCTCCCTGGATGCGTTGAACTTCTTCGTCGAAGCGGCGCTGCTGGAACCGCTGCAGTACGACAGCCCGCCGCCGCAGGTGATCGACCCGCTGCGGGATTACATCGCCACGATCCGCACCGAAAGGGGCGACATCGTCATCGAGCTATACCCTGAATCCGCTCCGGCGAACGTCAACAGCTTCGTCTTCCTGGCCCAGGAGGGCTGGTACGACGGTGTGACCTTCCACCGCGTCCTGCCCGGCTTCGTGGCTCAGGCCGGCGATCCTACCGGAACCGGCGCGGGCAACCCCGGCTACCAGTGCGACGACGAGATCGACCCCGGCTTGAGCTACGACAGTGCGGGCGTCGTGGGCATCGCCAACAGCGGCCCCGGCACCGGCACGGGTAGTAGCCAGTTCTTCATCACGTACGACGCGGTGACCGAGCTGGACGGTGGTTACACCATCATCGGGCGCGTGATCGAGGGCATGGACGTGCTGGAGAGCCTCACCCCGCGTGACCCGCAGTCAGGGGCTACCGAACCGGGCGACGTGATCGAGACGATTGTCGTCGAGGAGCGATGAGCCTTTTGGACGTAGCGCCGAACGATGGCGTATCGGTAATAGATGAGGAGGAGGGCGGGCAGGTTGACGCTTCGCCCTCCTCTGTTTCGGCGCGCCGCCCGCTCGGGCTGGGCGTTGCTTTGCTGGGCATCACGCTGGTCTTTTCGGCCTGTCTGTGCGGGCCACTGTTCCTGATCGGTTCTCTCGCCGAAGGGCTCGACGAGATGCTGGCCCAACAGATCGTGGGGCCGTTCGTTCTGGCGGTGGGGTTCGGCGGCGTGTTGGTGTGGGAGGGCCGGCGCATGTGGTACGGCGCTCCGTCCGCCCGTTTCGCGCCTCGTACCACGTGGCCGTTGTGGGGGGCGTTCGGCGTGCTGCTCGTGGTGGGCGGCCTCTTCTTCTACGTGGACCAGAGCCCCGCGTTCTTGCTCGTGGCGATCAACACGCTGACGTTGGGCTTGCTGCCGCTCTTGATGCTGGGGATGGTGGGGCGGTTCGTGCGCCACAGCGATACCACCTGGCGCGACGTACTCGGCGGGCTGCTGGGCGGCGCGACCATCGGCACGGGTGTATCGATCGTCGCCGAGGTCAGCCTGGCGGTGCTGGTCGCGTTGGCGGCGGTGGGGTTGGGGCTGCTGCCCGGCGGGTTGGAGGGATTGCAGTCGATGATCGAGCAGATGCAGTCCACGTCTCTGCTGCTCGACCCGCAGGCGTTTGCGGAGCTATTGACGCCGGGCATCGTGTTCGTGGCGCTGGCCTTCATCGCCATAGCGACGCCGTTGGTCGAAGAGGCGACCAAAACGTTGGGGATTGGGGTGGCCGGGCTGTGGCTGCGCCCGTCTGCCGCGCGCGCGTTCGTGTTGGGCGTGGCCAGCGGAGCCGGGTTTGCGCTGGTCGAAAACTTGCTCAACGGTGCGATGATCAGCTCGCTCTGGGCACCGAGCGTCTTCAGC
This sequence comes from Anaerolineae bacterium, assembly GCA_016926575.1. Lineage (GTDB taxonomy): Bacteria > Chloroflexota > Anaerolineae > B4-G1 > DUEL01 > JAFGOJ01. Next base: position 3,012 of record JAFGOJ010000392.1, read on the forward strand.
CGCCTGGCGGCGACGCTGATGCACTGTGCCACGGGTGGGCTGATGGGATGGGGCTGGGGGGAGCTGTGGGCCCGTCGTAGGCCGTGGCGCTGGCTGCTGGCGTTTATGGGGGCGGTGGGCGTGCACGGGTTGTGGAACGGGATGGTGGGCGGCATCGTCGCGACCGGTTTGATGGGAGATATGGACAACCCGGTGTCGATGGCCGTGGGCGGGCTGGTGATGCTCGCGCTGGCGAGCGGATTGGGGCTGCTGATCCTGGCGACGCTGATGGGGTTGTTCGGGGGGAGTTGGGTGCTGGGACGGCTGGACGAAAACGGCCCAAACGAAGGTTAGACGTCATGGATGCAAGGAGCGCTTGGAAACAGCAGGCTGCCGAACGGGCAGTGGACTTCGTCCGGCCGGGGATGGTGGTGGGATTGGGCCACGGCAGCACGACCGTCTTCGCCCTCCGGCGCATCGCCGCGCTGATCCAGTCGGGCGGGCTCAGCGACGTCCTGGGCATCCCCTGCTCGAGCGCGGTCGAGGCCGAGGCGCAGCAGCTCGGCATTCCGCTCACCACTCTGGAAGCGCACCCGACCATCGACGTGACCATCGATGGGGCCGACGAGGCCACGCTCGACCTCGACCTGATCAAGGGGGGTGGGGGGGCGCTCCTGCGCGAGAAGATCGTTGCACAGGCCAGCCGGCGTGAGGTCATCGTCGCGGACGTGAGCAAACTCGTGCCGAAGCTCGGCACGCACTGGCCGGTGCCGGTGGAGGTGGCCCCTTTCGGGTGGCGCACGCAGGTGGCTTACGTCGCGTCTTTGGGCGGTGACGCGGTGCTGCGCCGGGCTGGAGATGGCGCGCCGTTCAGAACCGACCAGGGTAACTACGTTCTGGATTGCCGGTTTGGTACGCTGGACGATCCACAGGCGCTGGCGGCCCGCTTGGGCGCGCGTGCCGGCATCGTCGAGCACGGGTTGTTTTTGGGACTGGCGACCGATCTGATCGTCGCCGACGCGGAGGGCGTCCGTCATTATACGCTGCAAAGGAAGTGATCGATGAGCGAGTTCACAGTCTACCCGGATCGTGAGAGCCTGGCCCAGGCAGGCGCGGCGTGCTTCGTGGAACTGGCTGCCGAGGCCATCGCACAGCGCGGGTGCTGCCTGGTCGCGCTGGCGAGCGGCGACGTGCCGCGCGCCGCGTACGTGCAGCTGGTACAGGAGCCGCTGGTCTCCCGCGTGGCGTGGGAGCACGTCCACGTCTTTTGGACTGACGAGCACGCCGTCCCACCCGACCATCCGGACAGCAATTATCGCCGGGTGCGCGAGGCGCTGCTGGATCACGTGGCGATTCCCGCAGAGAACGTCCATCGCATCAAGGGGGAAGTGGTTCCCGACTGGGCATCGTCGTCTTACGAGACAGAACTGCTGACCGTGCTGGGATCGGGCGGGCGGTTCGACGCGGTCTTCTTGGGGCTGGGCGTCGACGGACACACGGCCTCGCTTTACCCAGACACGACCTTGTTGGAGGAGGAGAATTACCTGGTCGACGCGGTGCACCTGGGGCCGCAGTTGGGGTGGCGCGTGTCGATGACGCCGCCGCTGATCAACGCTGCGCGCGCGGTGGTGTTCCTCGTCTCCGGGGCAGATAAGGCGCCGGCCGTGGCGCGCATCCGCGCCGGGGAATCGCTCCCCGCCGCGTTGCTACGGCCCACAGACGGGCAACTCGTTTGGATGGTGGATCGCGCGGCAGCCGGTGAGTAGGGGCCGGAGAATCTGAAGGTACAAGAAAGGAACAGGTTATGGAGTTTATCGTCCGCATCGTGGATTTTATCTTGCACGTAGACGTGTATTTGAGCGACATCATCGCCCGTTATGGGGCGTGGACTTTGGGGTTGCTCTTCGTCGTCATCTTCCTGGAGACCGGCGTGGTGGTGACCCCGTTCCTGCCGGGCGACTCGCTCATCTTCGCCGCGGCCACGTTTGCGGCGCGTGGCGCGCTGAATCCCTTGGCGCTATTCGCCCTGCTGGCCGTGGCCGCAGTGCTTGGGGACACCGTCAACTACTGGATCGGCCACCGCGTGGGCGCCAGGGCCTACACGGGCGAGGTCAGATGGGTGAAGAAGGAATATATGGAACGCACGCACGTCTTCTTCAAGAAGCACGGCGGTAAGACGATCTTCCTGGCGCGGTTCGTGCCGATCATTCGCACGTTTGCGCCGTTCGTGGCCGGTGTCAGCCAGATGCCGTACGGGTTCTTCATCCGTTGGAACATCATCGGTGGCATCACTTGGGTGGCAGTGTTTACGCTTCTGGGCTACTTCTTCGGCAATATCCCCTTTGTCCAGCACAACTTCGAACTGGTGATCGTTGCCATCATCCTCATCTCGCTCGTCCCCGCCGTGGTAGAGGCGTTGAAGGCCCGCAGAGACTTTCAGAAGCAAAGCGAGTTGGACCCGGCATCCTGACGGGGATGACGCTTTCTCTCAGCGCTGCCTAACGGCGGCGGAGGGTGCTCGATCTTAAGTAAAGGAAGGACGTGGAATGAACACGAAAGATCGTAACGCGTGGATTGCCTTTCCTGTGATCGTGTTGGTTGGCCTGGGGATCGCCTGGGCGGGCAGCCAGGGCAGCGCTGTGGTCGCCGGCATCCCCCTCTTCGCGCTCGCGGTTGGATTGGCGTTCTTGATCCAGTGGCTGGTCTTCATCCCCGCCTACGTGCAGCAGAGCGAACGCTTCTTCGACCTCACCGGCAGCCTCACGTACATCACGGTGACGACGCTGGCCGTGCTGCTCGGCCCGACCATCGACGGGCGCTCGATCCTGTTGCTGGTGCTGGTGCTGATCTGGGCGGCCCGCCTGGGCACGTTCCTGTTCCGCCGCATCCGCAAAGCGGGCAAGGATACCCGCTTCGACACGATCAAAACGTCTTTCATCCAGTTCCTCAACACGTGGACCCTGCAAGGATTGTGGGTGACCTTCACCCTGGCCGCCGCGCTGGCCACCATTACCACGACGGTGCGCAAGGAGCTGGACGGGTTTGCCCTGGTCGGCTTCCTGATTTGGGCGCTGGGGTTCTTCTTCGAAGCGACCGCCGACGCCCAGAAGAACCGCTTCCGGGCCGACCCGGCGAACAAAGGCCGTTTCATCCATACCGGCCTGTGGTCCTGGTCCCGCCATCCCAACTACTTCGGCGAAATAGTGATCTGGATCGGCGTGGCGGTGATCGCCTTGCCCGTCCTGCGCGGCTGGCAGTGGGTCACCCTGGTTTCCCCGGTGTTCGTCGCGCTGTTGATCACGCGCATCAGCGGGGTGCCAATGCTGGAGAAATACGCCGACGACACGTGGGGCGGCCAGGCGGATTACGAGGCCTACAAGGCGCGCACGTCCGTGTTGATTCCCCTGCCTCCCCGTCGCCGGGAAGAATGAACCGCCAGCGTCTTTCGGTTTACGCCTATCTTACTCCGGGAGTGGCCGTGCTGGGTGTGCTGATCGCACTGACCCTGGCCTCTCCGCCTGCCATCTCTCAACTTTTGCCCACGTTCCTCTTCTGCGGCCTCATCGCGTTTACGGACATTTTCGGCGTGCGTTTGCCCGCGGGGGCGGTGTCTCTGCTGCCGATGACGACGGTGGCCGCCTACCTGGTAACAGGCCTCGTGCCCTCGGGGTGGGCCGCTTTCGTAGGGACGCTGGTGTATGGAGCGGTGCGCGCGTACTGGTCCGAGGCGCTTGGATTCCCGCCGCCTACGCAGTTCATACGTTTCTTGTCGCTGCTGGCGATTAACGCGACGATGCACGCGGGCAGCATCCTCGTCGGCGGGGCGGTGTTTCAGGCACTGGGCGGTGACGTTCCGTTGGCAGCCATTACCGCCGACAACCTGCCGCCGCTGATGGCTTTGAGCCTTTCTTTCCTGGCCTTCAACTACCTCGTGGCCGGCGTCGTCATCACGCTGCGCAGCCGCAGCGACCTCAAGGGGTACGTCCAATCCCTGCCGCACCTCCTCTTTTACGAAGGCGCGCCACTGATTTTCGCACCGACAGTCGCCTTGATTTATACCAGAATTGGTATCGTGCAGTTCATTTTGTTTTCCGCCTTGATCGTCGTTACTTCGTTGATCACGCGCAGCCTGTCGCTGACCAGCCGGCGGCTCGAACGACGGGTTCAGGAACTGGGCAGCCTGCAAGCGATTGGCCACGTCCTGAGCTCCAGTTTGAACGTCGACACCATCCTGGCGGCGATTCACACGCAGGTGGCGCTGTTGATGCCCGCTCGCAACTTCTACGTCGCTCTGTACGACCCGGAAACGAGCGAGGTCTCTTTCCCGTTGGCGTTCGAAGACGGCCAACGCGTGACGTGGCGCTCGCGCCAGGCCGGTTCCGGCCTGACCGAGTACATCCTCCAAACGCGCCAGCCCCTGCTCATCCGCAGAGACGTCGCAGCCACTCTCGAGCGGATCGGGATCAACCAGATCGGGAAGCCGGCGGCCGCCTGGTTGGGCGTCCCCATTCTGGCCGACCAAGAGCCCATCGGCATCATTGCTATTCAGTCGTACACTATCCCCGGTGCCTACGATACGTCGCACCAGGAAGTGCTGGTCACGATCGCGGCCCAGGCCGCCCTGGCGATCCAGAATGCCCGGCTCTACGAGCGCACCGACGAGGCGCTGGCCCGCCGCGTCCAGGAGCTGGCCTCGATTCTCTACACCGCGAGCGAGGGCATCCTGCTGCTCGACACCGATTACCGGATTCTGGCCGCCAATCGCGCCCTGGCCGACTTTCTCGGCATGGCCCAGGCAGAGATGGCCCACCAACACCTTGGCGCGGACAACGCTGAAGCGGCTCTGCCTCTGCTCACCGCCATTGGGGTCGGCAGCCTCCAGACGCTGGATCAGGTGTGCCGGGACGCCGCTGAAAATGACGTTCAACACAAACAGATCATCGTCGTTCCTGGTTCGCCAGAACGGCACCTGGAACGCACGCTGACGCCCGTGCGTGACAGGAACGGCCTGACCACGGGCTGGCTGTTCGTCTTCCGCGACATCAGCGAAGAAATCGAACTGGCCCGGCTGCGCGAAGATATGATGCACATGCTGGTTCACGACCTGCGATCCCCCCTGGCAGTGCTTCAGGGCAGCCTGGACATGATGGAAATTGCCATCAAAGAAGGGAAATTCGACGACGTGGCTTTCATGGAACAGTTGGCCCGCCGGGGCAGCGAGCGTATGCTGCGCCTGGTCAACGAACTTCTCGACATCAGCAAGCTCGAAAGCGGCGAAGTGCCCATCCGCCCCGAAGCTGTCGACCCGGAATCCCTGCTGCGCGAAATCGCCACTCGCTTGAGCCCTCTGGCGCAAAAAGAAGGCGTCACTCTCGACATGAGAACCCCATCCGGACTGCCCCATCTGTACGTCGACGTCAAGTTCATCGAACGGGCGCTGCAAAATCTGGTCGATAACGCCATCAAATTCACCTCCGACGCGGGCACCGTCGAACTGTGGGCCGACACCGATCCCCAAAACGACCGCGCGCTGCTTCTGGGCGTCGCCGATACCGGCCCCGGCATCCCCCCGCACGAACTCCCGCGCCTGTTCGAAAAGTTTCAGCAGACCTCGGTTTCCGGCCGGCGGGTTGGCACCGGACTGGGGCTGCCGTTCTGCAAGCTGGCTGTCGAGGCGCACGGAGGCCGCATCTGGGTCGAAAGCGAGGTTGGAAAAGGCACCACGTTCATCATGCAGTTGCCCACGGTGGACACCACGTGCATAGCGTGACGCTCCCGCTCGATCAGGTGGCGGTTCGCCTGCACCCGGCCGACGACGTCGCCATCGCCAAGGCTGACCTGGCGGCGGGTACCGTCGTGCTCTTGGACGAGGCCCGCGCTACGCTGTGGCAGCCCATTCCCAGCGGCCACAAGCTGGCGCTGCGCGCCATCGCTCAGGGCGCGCCGGTGCGCCGCTACGGACAGGTGATCGGCGTCGCCCGCCGGCCCATCGCGCCGGGCGAGCACGTCCATACGCACAACCTGGGGCTGGACGACGCCGGCCGGGAGGCCGCCGTTGCCGCTCACGTGCCGCCGGTTGACCTTGTGCCGGAGGCGGAGCGGCGCACGTTCATGGGCTACGCTCGCCCCGATGGGCGCGCGGGCACGCGCAACCTCGTCGCCGTCATCGCCACGGTCAATTGCGCGGCCCACGTGGTGCAGGCGATTGCGCACCACTTCACCCCGCAACGGCTCGCGCCCTACGTCCACGTCGACGGGGTGGTGCCCTTCACCCACGCCTTCGGCTGCGCCCTCCCCGCCGACGGGCGCGACTACGCCGTGCTCCAACGCACCCTGGCCGGTGTCGCGTGCCATCCCAACGTTGGCGCGGCCCTGCTGGTGGGATTGGGTTGCGAGGTCAACCAGGTAAGCGACCAGGCGCGCGGCTGCGGCCTGTGCGCGATGCCCATGGACCGACCCGGGCTGGTGATCCAGGACCAGGGTGGCATCCAGGCCACCGTGCAGGCCGGAATCGAAGCGGTGGCGGCACTGCTGCCGCAGGTCGACGCGGCGCGGCGCACCCCGCAGCCGCTTTCGCGCCTGACCGTGGCGCTCCAGTGCGGCGGCAGCGATGGCTGGTCGGGCGTGACGGCCAACCCGGCCGTGGGGCTGGTCTCCGACGCGCTCGTGCGTCAGGGCGGCACGGTCGTGCTGGGGGAGACGCCGGAGATCACCGGTGCCGAGCACTTGCTGGCCGCCCGCGCTGCCACCCCCGAGGTCGCCCGGCAATTGCTGGCGCAGGTGCGCTGGTGGGAGGCCTACGCCCGCCGTATGGGCATCCAACTGGACGACAACCGCAGCGTGGGGAACGCCGCCGGCGGGCTGACCACGATCTACGAGAAGTCGCTGGGCGCGGTGGCCAAGGCGGGCAGCACGCCGCTCGTGGCGGTCTACGACTACGCCGAAGCGGTGGCGGCGCGCGGCGTCACGTTTATGAATACGCCGGGCTACGATCCCGTCTCGGTGACGGGCCAGGTCGCGGGCGGGTGCACCCTGGTGCTCTTCACCACCGGTCGCGGCTCGGTCTTCGGTTTCAAACTGGCCCCATCGATCAAGATCAGCACCACGACGGCCCTGTACGAACGGATGCGCGGCGACATCGACGTGGACGCCGGGCGGGTGCTGGCGGGGGCGCGTCTGGAAGACGTGGCGGCAGAGGTGTTCGATCTGGCGCTGGCCGTGGCTTCCGGCCGGCCCTCCAAGAGCGAGGCGCAAGGCGTGGGCGAGGCCGAGTTCGTCCCCTGGCAGACGGTGGGCACGCTGTAATTACGGCCCGATTTCGGCCAGCACCGGCAGGTGGTCCGAGGCGTGCGTCTGCACCACCCACACTCGCCCGATGGACAGATCGGGCGTGGCGAAGATGTAGTCGATCCGCTGGTAGGGGACGGGGTCCCAGAAGGTGAAGACGTCCTCCTGCCCACCGGCGGCCAGCGCGTCGACGAAGCCCGCGGCGTAGATGGGGGCGAGCTCCGGCTGATCCGGCCGGGCGTTCAAATCGCCCAGCAGGACGGCGCGCGCCGTCCCGCCCCACACGTCCAACACCTCCACGACCTGTTCGGCACGCACGTTATCGGGACCTTCGATGTGATCCAGGTGGGTGGCGTAGAATGTGATCGGCCCACCGGGCGCGTCGACGACCACGCGCAGCACGCCCCGCGTTTCGGTGGTGTTGTGGACGAAGTGGGTGTTGTCCCACTCCAGGATTGGGTAGCGGCTGAGGAGGGCATTGCCGTACTGGCCGTCGGCGTAGTTGGCGCCGAAGACGTAGGGCATGCCCAGCCGGCGGCTGATGAGCGGCAGCATGTCGACGAAGCCGTTGGTGACCCGGCTGCGGCTGACCTCGTTCAAGACCACCACGTCGGGACTTTCGGCGGCGATGACGTCGGCGATGTCCAGCAAGTCGACGTGGAAGTCGGCGTCGAGACCGTGGTGGATGTTGTAGGTCATCACGCGCAGCGGGCCGACGCTGGGCGGCTTGCCGACGGCCGGAGAGGGCCAGCGCAGGAGCGTGGCGGCAGCGACGACGAGAAACCAGGTCAGCGCGATCCCGCCCACGGCCAGCACGGTGGGGCGCAGGGGCGCGTGCCCGGCGGCGTGCCGGGGCCAGGCTGCCCACAGCGCTGTCGCCGCAAGGACGCCGCCTGCCGCCGACAGCATCCAGAACAGGTCGTACTGGGCCAGCAAGAAAGCGACCACCAGGAGCAGCAGCAACCCCAGGAAGACCGCCACCGCTGTGCGCCGCATCCCCGGTTGCGGGGCCGGTTCGCGCGCCGTCCCCGCCAGCACCCAGCCGAGTGCCGCGCTCGCGGCGAGCGATGCCAGCAGGAACCACAGCCAGGTGGGGCCGATGCCAAACTGGAACAGGACCAGCGTGACGATCAGCAGGGCAGCGGCCAGGGCGGCCCACGCCCGGCGCAGGCGGCCCCAGCTTCCTGCGGTGAGCACGCACAGGGCCGCTCCTGCGGCGGCGGCGGCGTTGACCGCCAGGTGGGCCAGCAGGTCGGGCCAACCCGCGGCGGCGGTCAGCGCGGCGGGGTTGTGGGAGATCGAGAGGGCCAGGGTGAGCCACGGTCCCAGCCCCAGCAGCGGCAGGATGTAGCGCAGCGGCGGTTCGGTGGCCGGCGCGGCGTCGCGCGTGCCGGGTTCCATCTCGCGGCGCAGGAGCACCAAGGTCACGCCTGCCAATATCAGCACACTCATCGTAGCCCACATTTCCTGCTGCCAGGCCAGGTCGTAGGCCACCAACGCGCTGCGGATGCCTGTGTCGAGCAGCAGCGCCAGGGGCAGCGCGACCGCCAGCAGGGGCACGGGGAGCTCGGGGACACGGTTGCGGGGCGAGGTGTGCCAGATGGGGATGAACCAGCTCCATAGCACCAGCCCGACGATGGCCAGGACCAGGTCAGAGAGTGGGGGGATGACCAACTGGACTGCCACGCGCACCAGAATCAGCCCGCCGGCGGTGAGCGTCAGGGCGTCGTTCTCCTTCAAGACCCGGCGCACCAACGGGGCGAGCAGGGCCAGCGCAAACGTGCCCAGGGCGCAGAGGGCCATCTGCACCGCGCTCATGCGCTGCCCGCCGTACCAGATCAGCATGGGTAGGAAGACGCGGAAGATGTGCAGGCCGAAAAACAGCACCAGGGTCACCAAAAGAAGCGGTTGTACGTGGCGTCGTTTCATTGGGTTCCTCTCCTGCCCGAAGGCGGCAGTGGGTCAGGATGCCTGCCACAGGGCGGCGTACTCGCCGGCGATGCAGATGGTTTGGAGGTGGATTTCCACCGTCTCTTGGAGGCGCTGCCCGTATCCGCCCGCGATGGTGACGGCAACCGGGAGCGATGCCTGGCGGCAGTGGGAGAAGACCAGGCGGTCGCGGGCGGCAAGCCCGGCCTGGGTCAGCGCCAAACGGCCCAGCAGGTCGCGCTCGTAGGGGTCGGCGCCGGCCAGGTAGATTGCCAGGTCGGCCTGTGCGCGTTCCAGCGCGCGGCGGAGGCCGTCCTCCAGCGCGCTCAGATAGGCGGCATCGCCCGTGCCGTCGTCCAGCCCGACGTCCAGGTCACTGGGGACTTTGCGGAGCGGGAAGTTCTGCCGGTTGTGGATGGAGAAGGTGAAGAGGGTGGGGTCGCCGGCGGCGAGGGCGGCGGTTCCGTTCCCCTGGTGGGCGTCGCAGTCGATGACCACGACGCGCCGGGCGCGTCCTTCGTCTTGCATGGCGCGGGCGGCGATGACGATGTCGTTGAACAGGCAGTAGCCCTGGCCGTGGTCGGCGAAGCCGTGGTGGGTGCCGCCGGAGAGGTTGGCGGCGATGCCATCGCTCAGGGCGGCGCGACAGGCGGCGATGGTGCCGCCGGTGGAGTAGCGCACGCGTTCGACCAGCTCCGCCGACCAGGGCAGCCCGATGCGGCGCACCTCTTTGGGGGTCAGTTGCCCCGTTTTCAGCCGTTCCAGATAGTCGGCGGTGTGGGCGCGCAGGATTTGCGCGTCGGTGGCGGCTGGGGGAACGCGCAGGTCCTCAGGTGGGATTGCACCCGAGCGTTGCACGGCTTCGCGCAGGAGGCGGAACTTGCGCAGGGGGAACATGTGCCCGTGAGGAAGCGGGAAGGGGAATTGGTCAGAGTAGAAGACTTTCATGACGTCACGTCACGGCTGCTCTTCCTGCTTCTGGCTGAGGATGTGGTAGATGTGTTCGGGTGAGTGTTTTGGATACTCGGAGCCATACTGCCCGCAACTCGTTTCCATACCCGTCAAGTTGAACTGGCAGACGATCTCTTGAGCGGGGTCGTACGCTTCGAGCAGCTTTTTGAGCTGTTCGTCCTCACAGCCGGCGCTCAAGGGTGCGTAGCGGGGCACTTCGGGGCCGCTCTCGTTGCCGCGGATCAGCACAGCGCCGCGCCCGTGATTCAAGAATTGCTCGTAGCCGAAGAAGGCCAACGCTTCCCAGATGTCGGAGACGAACTGGTTTCGTCCCTCTTGCGTCAGCAGATCGTACATGCCCCACCTCCAAAGTTTCCAGGGAGATTCAACGAGTTATTGGTGACTCCTCTGAAAAAAGGAGAAACAACCACAAAGGACACCAAGAGCACAAAGATTTTTGATATTCGCCTTAAGATTCTCTCGCTCTTCGTGCTGGCTTTCGGGCAATCTCGTGCAACTCCTTGATCTTTTTCTTTGTGTCCTTTGTGCTCTTTGTGGTTGATGGCCTTTTTTCAGTAGAGCCATTGGTAGCTTCTCGAAAAGCAGGGGGGCGGGTTTGCGGGCGGCGAAGTCGCTCGCCCCCCTACCTTCCTTGCACTTTTCGAGAAGCGACTGTCATTGTAAGTATAGACATTTTTTGCGCGGCGGCAAGCCAACTGGCAGGCCATTGTGAGGATGCGAAGCGCCCGAAGCAATCCCCACCCCCCCCGCAACCGGGGCACTCCGGTTACCGGAAAGCCATATTTGACGTCACGGCCTGTGAGTCTGCAACGTTTGCGCCAACAGTCGAGACATGTGCTCGATACTGGGAGGCTTCAGCATCCAGGCCGACAGTCCCTGTGCGCGCAGGCTCTCGAAATCGTTCTCGATGGGGTGGCCGCTCAGCACCACCACCGGCATCGACAGCCCGCGCTGCCGCATCGCGTGGAACAGCGCCTGCCCGCCCATCTCCGGCATCACCAGGTCACTCAACACCAGGGCGACCTCGTCCGCGTGCTGCTCCAAGACGTGCAATGCCTCGCGGCCGTGAGCCGCTTCCAGGACGCGATAGTTCAGCAGGGCTATGCTGTCCACCAGAGCTTGGCGCACGACGGCGTCGTCCTCGACGACCAGGATGGTTTCTCCCCGTCCAAGGACGAGGAGTGGGGCTTCGGTGGCGAAGGCTGGCGGTCGGCCATCCAGCAAGGCCGGCAGATAGATGGTGAACGTCGTCCATTCGCCCACTTGGGTGGCCACGTCGATGTGGCCGCCGTGCTTTTTCACGATGCCGTAGACCTGGGGCAAGCCCAGCCCCACGCCCTGGCCCACCTCTTTGGTGGTGAAGAACGGTTCGAAGATGTGGGGCAACACGTCGGGGGCGATCCCTGTGCCGGTGTCCGTCACGGTGATGCGCACCCACTCCCCTTCGAGCACCTGGCCACAACTGACGCAGCGGAGGTCGTTGTGCGCGGTCACTCTGGACACCTCGATGCGCACCTCGCCGCCCTCCGGCATCGCGTCTCGTGCGTTGAGGGCCAGGTTCAGGATGACCTGTTGGATGCGGGTGGGGTCGGCGTTGACCGTGTAGTCCTCTTCGCCGTAGCTCAGGTTCAACCGTATGTTTTCGGGTACGGTGTGCCCCAGCAGGGCGACGACCCCCTTCAAGAAGAGGACCACGTCCACCGGCTGGCGTTCGAGCACGGCCTGCCGGCTGAAGTCCAGGATTTGCTGGATCAAGGCGGAGGCTTGTCTGGCCTGCTCGGCGACGGTGCCCAGGCGCTCGCGGGTCTTGGCAGATAGATCCGGCGCGTTCAAGGCCATCTGAGTGTACAGCGTAATCACGGCCAGGATGTTGTTGAAGTCGTGGGCGATGCCGGCTGCCAGTTGTCCCACGGCTGCCAAACGCTCTTGTTGTTGGATGCGGCGCTGGGTTTGCCGTTCGTGGGTCACGTCGCGCAGGAGCAGCACCCACCCACCGGGAGCGGGGTCCATCGGCCGGGCAGCGATCTCGAAGATGCGTCCATTGGCCTGCGCCGCGTGCCACAGGCCGTCGTCTGGCAGTGGCGCGAGGAGCTCGGCCAGAGGGCGGTCGCCCAGGTGCAGGATGGGGCTGCGGCGTGCGATGGCGTCCTGGTCGGCGAGGGCGGCCAGGGCATTTTGCGCAGCCGGGTTAGCCAGCGCCACGCGGCCGTCGGCGTCCAACAGGAGCATACCCTCGGGCACGTTGGCGAGAATCTGCTTCATCTGCCGTGCCTGCTCCTGGATGCGAGCCATCAAACGTTCACGCTCCGCCTCGACCCGCACCCGCTCGGTGATGTCGGTGGCGATGCCCACCAGGCTCGTCGGTTGGCCGTGGGCGTCCTTCATCACGCGGGTGCGGCAGTCCACCACGATTTCCTCGCCGTCAGCGGTGTAATTCACGATTTCCCCGCGCCACTCGCCATGTGCCAGCGTGTTCTCGATGAACTGCCGTTGGGTAGCGCCGCGGGCGGGGTCTTCGCCGTAAATGGTGACGGGCTGTCCCAGCAACTCTGCGCGGCTGCGCCTCAAATGGCGCACCTCCGCTTCGTTGACGTAGATAATGTTGCCTTCCAGGTCGGTCGCGGTTACCATATCCTGAATCTGGTCGAGCAGCAGGGTCTGAAAGTGCATGGCTTCTTGGGTGCGCTTTTGAGCGGTGATGTCTTGCACCTGGAACAAGTAGCCGGTTGGAGTGCTCTTGTCTTCTCCGAGCGCGGCAATTTTCACGTCCAAACAGATCGTGCCCGAACGGGTCGTTTCGTAGCGCTTGAGGCGCTTCACGCGTTCGAAATCATACGCGGTTTCGTAGTGTACAGTTTCACCTAGGAGCAGGCGTTCTTTCGCGTCGTGGGGGAAATTGGGGTTGTTGAACATCCTCAATCCATAGGCCTTGGTGGCATCGGAGACGCCGAAGATCTTCATACTGGCGGCGTTGATGTCGATTAACAGGCCGTCGGCGTCGTACAGTTCGATACCGATGGGGGATTCGGCGTAGATTTCCCTGAACCATTGCTCGGTCTTCGTACGCTCTTCGATTTCGCGCTCCAACTGGGCCGTGCGTGCTTTGACTTCTTCTTCCAGCCGTGCGTTGTGTTGCCGCAGTTCCTCCTGGCTGGCGCGTAACTTTTGTTTGAGGTGAACGCGTTCTTCGGCCCGGCGCATCGCACTTTCCAGCGCCACGGTATTGATGGGCTTGGGGAGGAAATCCGACGCCCCGGCCCGCAGCGCAGCGATCAAGGCCTCTTCGTCGCCGTGCCCGGTGACGACGATGACGTTGGCCTCGGGGTCGCTCGTGCGCAGCGCGTGGAGCACTTCCAAGCCGTCCATACCGGGCATGCGCATGTCGAGCATCACCACGTCGGGCTGTTCGCTGGCGTACACCGCCAGGCCCTCCGGCCCGCTGCCGGCCGTGAGGGCTGCATAGCCCGCCAGCCCGAGCGTGCGGGCGAACGTCTCCAGAACTCGCACTTCGTCATCTATGACCAGAACTTTTGTTTCCATAAGCCTTCTTTGGGGGACTGGTAGCCTTGCGTGAGCTGATTGTAGGTGAATGAGGACAGACTGTCAAGCAACTTCGTCCCAATTCCCTCTTGACAGCCCCATGTTTTCGTGCTATACTATCTCTAAATTAGATATAATATCAAATATCAAAGATTTTCGTAACTGCTCAGGCTGTGCGCCTGGCAGTTACCCGCCTGGCACGTCGAACGGAGAACCGGGGGTTTTGCGGGCGGCTCCGCCGCCCGCAAAACCCCCACTCCCCCTTTTCGCGGCGGGAAAGGCAACTGCGAAGCGTAAGCCGAGCAGTTACAGATTCTATAGCCATGGGTTAGGTGCTATGCAAGATTCCGAATCCCCTAAACAACTCCGGTCTTGGGTCGAAGAACGTCTGCGGGAAGCGATCATCAATGGCGAGTTCAAGCCCGGGGAGTGGCTGCGCCAGCAACGCCTGGCCGAAGAGTTGGGCGTCAGCCAGATGCCTGTACGAGAGGCGCTCAAGAAGCTGGCCGCAGAAGGGCTGGTGGAACACGTCCCCTACCGTGGCGTGCGGGTGGTCGAGTTCTCCCCCGACGACGTCGCCGACCTGTATGCCCACCGCAGTTTCCTCGAAGGTCTCGCCGCCCGTGCCGCCGCTCAAAAAATCACCCCCGAAGCCATCGAGCACCTGAAGCGTATCCAACTGGACATGGATGCCCATCTGGCCCCGGAGGATTTGGAGGTCTACCGCGAGCTCAACCGGCGCTTTCACGAGGCCATCTATGCCGCCAGCGGGCGCGATTACCTGATCCGCACGCTCGAACAGCTCTGGACCACCTTCCCGACGATGCTGTGGAGCAACTTCGCCTACACGGCGGCCTACTCTTTGCCCGAGCGGGATACCGACGATACCGACGAGCACTGCGCGATCATCCGTGCTCTGGAAAGCGGTGACGCCGACGAGGCCGAGCGCCTGGCGCGTCATCACGTCCAGGCCGCCGGCAATCACCTGGTGGCCTACCTGAGGGAGAAAGTATGGCGCCCGTCCTGATCGCCATCGGCGGCGCAGTCGACTTGGCCCCGCCGACGCCGCTGCAAGCCTTCTTGGAGCACGCCGGGGGGGCCGAGGGGCGCGTCGTCATCCTGCCCACTGCGTCCTCTCTGGACGACGCGGGGCAGGCCTACGTGGCGGCTTTCGAGGCCCTGGGGTTGGCGCAGCCCGCCCGCGTCTTGAACGTGCGCCGGCGCGACGCGGCGCACGATCCCGCCACCGTCGAAGCGATCCGCCAGGCCACGGGCATCTTCTTCACCGGCGGCAACCAGGTGCGTATCACGGCGACGCTCGGCGGCACGCCCGTCGAAGCGGCGCTGCATGCGGCCTACCGTCGCGGTGCGGTCATCGGCGGCACGTCCGCCGGCGCGGCGGTTCTCTCCCGCGTGATGCTGGCCTACGGCGAGGACGGCCCCACGCCCCATCAGGGGATGGCCCAGTTCGTGCCTGGGCTGGGGTTCACCGACCGGCTGATCATCGACCAGCACTTCCGGCAGCGGGACCGCCTGGGCCGCCTGATCTACGCGGTTGCCAACAACCCCGGCCTGCTCGGCGTCGGCATCGACGAAAACACCGCCGCAGTCATCGACGACGCTGCGCTCACCGTGCTCGGCGCGCACGCAGTTACCATCGTCGACGGGCGCGAGCTGCAGCACACCGACGTCGCGGACGCACCCGCCGGTGCCCCTGTCGCCGTCTCCGGCGTCCGGCTGCACGTCCTCACGGCCGGCTGTCATTTCGATCTGGTTCGCCGTCAAGCGCAAATCGCAGAGCGCGAATTGGGATGATTTTTTCAGGAGGTATGCCAACTAAGAATCGATCTGTGAAAATCAGTGGTAATCAGTGTCCCAAAAAGCCTTTCGTTTTAACATCCTAAGGAGGAAAAGATGAAACTGCCGCGCATGATGTTGTTATTGATGGCTGCTATCTTGGTGTTCGCCATGGTCGCCTGCCAGCCGGAGACCCCCGCGACCGAGGAACCGACCGCAGAACCGACCGAAGCACCCACTGAGGAGCCAACGGAAGAACCGACCGAGGAGCCGACCGAAGAAGCGGGTGGGGGGACGGTGATCGTTGGCACGCCCCAGGAACCCGGCGTGCTCAACCCGCTGCTGGCCAGCTCGGTGATCGAAGACTCGATCAGTTCCTTCGTCATCGAAGGGCTGCTCAGTGTCGACGCGAATGGCGCGTACTTCCCCGTTCTGGTGACGGATATGCCCGAGGTCTCTGAAGACGGCCTGGTGGTCACCTACCACTTGCGGGACGACGTTGTCTTCTCCAATGGCGATCCCTTCACCTGTGCCGACGTGCAGTACACCTTCGACGCGATCATGTCCGACCTCTCGCAGGCCAGCACCTCCGGCTACCGCGACATCGAGTCGATTGAGTGTGAAGATGACTACACCGCCGTCGTTTACTTCTACGATGTCTACGCTCCCTATTTGCGCCTGTTCTCCTTCATCATCCCGCAGGCCGCGGGCAGTCTGGAAGAGCTGGACAACTGGGACTTCAATCGCCAGCCGATTGGCTCCGGCCCGTGGATGGTCGAGGAGTGGATGGCGGGCGACCACATCACCCTCGTCCCCAACCCCTACTACCGCGAGGAGGGCAAGCCCTACCTCGACAGCGTGATCGTGCGTATCCTGCCCAGCCGCGAGGTCGGCATGCAGCTCCTGGGCACCGGTGAACTGGACGTGCTGTGGGACGTCACCGAGGCCGATTTCCCCACCCTCGATCAGATGGAAGGCGTGAGTTGGGAAGGCGCAGTGACCGGAGAGAATGAGTTGTTGCTGCTCAACCTGGCCGACCCCACCGTCGACGCGCCGGCGGATCCCGCCGAGGCTCCGCATCCGATCCTCTCTGATCTGCGCGTGCGCCAGGCGATCCAGTACGCCATCGACAAGCAACTGATCGTCGACGCGCTGCTGTACGGCAACGTCAACGTCGGCAACAGCGTGCTGCCCTCCGGCTCCGGCCCCTATGCCTGCCCGCAGCCGCCCAGTGAGTACGATCCCGACATGGCGCGCCAGCTTCTGGAAGAGGCGGGTTGGGTCGCCGGCAGTGACGGCATCCGCGAGCGCGACGGCGCACGCCTGTCTCTGCGCATTACCACCACCACCGGCAACCAACTGCGCGAGCAGACCGAGCAGGTGCTGGTCGAGATGCTGCGCGAGGTGGGCATCGAACTGATCATCGAAAACGTCCCCTCCGACGTGCTCTTCGCCGGATGGGAGTCGGAGGGCCTGCGCAAGCACGGCGACTTCGACATCTTGCTCTACACCACCGGCCCCTTCCTCGATCCCGACAGCCATCTCTTCTCCAACTACCATTCGGCCAGCATCCCCACCGCCGATAATGAAGGTTCCGGCAGCAACTACTCGCGCTACATCAACGAGGACGTGGATGCCTGGATCGACGAAGGTTACTCGATGATGGACTTCGACACGCGCTACGAGGTCTACTGCAACGTCGCCGAGCAACTCAACCAGGATCTGCCGCGCATTTTCCTGTACGAGCGCCTGCTGATCAGCGCCTACCGCACCCATCTGCAAAACTTCGCCGTCTCCCCCGGCTATCCCGACTTCACCATCGGCTCACAGAACTGGCAGTTGGCGGAGTAACCGGTCGGTAGGGGGCGGTCTCAGACCGCCCCCTACCAACGGCACCATTGACCGAAACCCATTTGCGGAAGGGGTCTGGGGGAACCGGAAGAAAACCGCAGGTTTCCCCGGCGAGGTGCAGGGGCGGAGCCCCTGCAAAGTCATGGTAACCGAGGGTCGGCGGGTTTGAAACCCGCCCTACAAAACCTTGGGCTATTTTCGAAGTAG
>JAFGOJ010000393.1 GCA_016926575.1 Anaerolineae bacterium
CACGCACGGATGGATGCCCGCTCCCCGCTTTCGCGGGGACATGCTTCGCGGGCATGACGATCGAGCGGTTGCTATTTTCGGAATAGTCGCCATGGCCCCTTCAGGGTCATCATACACGGACGAAAATGCCGGTTGGTAGGGGGCGGTCTGAGACCGCTCTCTACCAACGGCAATGTTGACCGAAACCCATTTGCGGAAGGGGCCCGGGCAAACCTGCCCTGCTAACCTGACTTCGTGGGCAGATATTTGGCCAGCTTGGCCGCCAGGTTCGACAGTGGCAGGCTCTGCAACCAGATCCTGCCTGGACCGGTCAGTCTCGCCAGGAACAGCCCCTCGCCGGAGAAGAGGACGTTGGCGACGCCCTTGACCATGCTGATGTCGTAACTCACCGTCGGCTCGAACATGGCGATGTACCCCGGATCGACCTGCATGACCTCACCGGCGTTCAGCGTGTACTCGCGCACCTCGCCCGGTATCTCCATGAAGACCGCGCCTGGCCCTGTCACCTTTTGCAAGATGAAGCCCTCACCGCCGAACAGGCCCGCGCCCAGTTTCTTGCTGAAATGAATTTCCAGTTTGACCGAGTTCTCGGCGCACATAAAGGTGTCTTTCTGACAGATCAAACTCTGCCCGGCGGCCAGGTGAAACGGCAGCACCTTGCCCGGCGCTTCGGGGGTAAAGACGACCAATCCCTCTGGACTGTGGCAGGTGTACGTCGTCATGAACAGCGACTCCCCGGCCAGCTTGCGGCCCAGTCCAGACAGCAACCCGCCTTTCGTGCCCGTCTTCATCTCGATGTTGCCGCGCATCCAGGCCATCCCGCCCGACTCAGTGTAGATCGACTCGCCGTTGCTGAGATAGACGTCTAGGATTTGCATCACCGTCCCTTGAATCTCGTAACGCATGTCTGCCTCCTGTCAATGTGAAATAGCGACTGTTTTGCTTGCGTACTGACGGGTCATTGCGCGGACACTCAGCGCCCGCAGCAATTTCCACCTTTCATTATAGCCATATCTTCGCGCGCGGCAAGCAGGCCCTCACTCCTCCGTGAAAATCTCCACCCGGCCGGTGAGGCCCGGCAGGAGGGGCAGGTCGGTGGGCGCCAGACGAATGTGGACGGCGAAGCGCGCATCGGCACTGGCTCCGCCTGTTTGTGGGACGACCGCCTCGACCTCGCCCTCCAGCACCGTGCTGGCGAAGGTGCGCAGCGTGATCTCCGCCCGCTGGCCGGGGCGGATGTCGGCGACGTGCTGCTCGCTCAAGTTCTGCGTGACGAAGCGCAGCCCCTCCTCGATGCTGAGCAGCGTGACGACCGGCGTGCCGCCGCTGACCGCCGCCGCCGGCGCTACGTCCACCGACAACACGATGGCCGCCCACGGCGCTACGAGCTGCGCGTGGGCCAGCGCCTCCTGCGCGTCGGCCACCTGGCGCTCGGCATCTTCCACCGCGCGCTCGTACGACGGCGCGACACCCTCCTGCAGCGCGTTCAGCGCCCGCTCGGCCTGGGCCACATCGCCCTGGCGCGCTTCCACCTCCAGGTAGCTGGCGCTGTTGCTGTCTTGTGCGTCGGTCAGGCGCATCTCGGCCAATTCCCGCTGGCGGATGGCGCTCTGCCAGTTGTCGTAGTACGGGTCGGCGAAGTTGGGGTACCACGCCAGCGCGTTGTTGTAGTCCTGCTCCGCGTCGGATTCGGCCTGGCGCGCCCGTTCGAGGGCCGTGGTGGCTTCCTCGACGGTGGTGGTGGAGTAGTGCAGGCGCGCCGTGGTGAGGGCCAACTCGGCATCGGCCAGCGTCTGCTCCGCGTTGGCCACGTCCTGCTCCCACTGGCGCTGCGCCCGCGCGCGGTCTTCGACCGCCCGCGCCAGGGCGCGCTCCGCGTCGCCCAGCGTGCGCTGGGGCTCGGTCTGGTCGAGCACCGCCAACAGGTCCCCCGCCGTGACCGTATCACCGGGGTGCACGGCAATCGACGCCACCCGTCCGCTAACTCCTCCGCCGAAGCCCAGCGCCAGGCTGGGGTAGGGCGAGGCGAGCTCGCCGTCGGCCACCACCGTCCGCCCCGCCGACGCCAGCGGCGGCAGCGTCGGCGCGGGCGTGCTGCCTTCACCCATCGGCACGCCGCCGGCCGTCTCAGGGCCTCCATCCGCGCATCCCGCCAATAGCACCGCGGTCAACACAACTGCCCCAATGACTCCAATCCACTTGATGGTTTTCCCTTTTTCGTTTGTCATTTCTTCTCTCATTACAGAGCCTCGCGTAGGATCCGCGTCACCTTGCTGCGCACAATACCGCGCGCGGCCATAGACGCGCTGAAAACGCTCGCCAGAATGACCATCACCAGGATGGCCAGCGCCGTCAACCAGTCGAAGGTCAACCGTGTGGGGATGTCCTGCATCGTCATGTTGCTGATGTAGAAGACGTATCCCAAGACCGTGCCGGCGGTCACGCCGGCCAGCGACGCGCTGACGGTCATCATTACCGACTCCAGCGCGAACGCGCCGATCAGGCTGCGCCGCTGCATGCCGATCGCTTTCAACATACCGATCTCCAAGCGGCGTACGTAGACGGCCACGTACACCACGGCGAAGACGCCGAAGATGCTGGTGACGAACGAGAGCACGGTCATGATCAACATCAACACGCGTATCGTGCGCATGGCCTGCTCGGTCGAGCGGATCTCCTCCATCGTCGCGATGATCCAGATGGGCGCCTGGTCGGCGAAGCGCTCGCGCAGGCGGCTGACCACCTCGCCCTCGTCTGCGCCCGCGCTCGTGGTCGCCAGAATCTCCGCAATGATGGGCCGGTCGCGCTCCACCGGCGAGCACACGCCGCTGGCGCACACGGCCTCCTGGAGTGGGTCGGTCGTCAGGCGGATGTACGTGTCCAGCGAGACGAAGGCCACCGATTCGCCCCAGCGGACGTAGTTCTCGTTGCGGGAGAAGGATTCGAACCCCGCGATGCGCTCGATCAACCCCACCACGCGCATCGTGACGATGTGATCCTTCCCCGCGCCCTCGACGCGGATCACGTCGCCCACGTCCAGGTCCATGAACTCGGCGTACCCCTGGCTGACGATGATCGTGTCCGGCTCGGCGAACAGGGTCTCGAAGGCTTCCGGGCAGCCGGTCGCGTAGGTCGTCAGGTCGCCGTAGACGACGCCGTGCAGCGATTCCGTCAGCCCCTGCACCATCAGCGGCGTGTTGCGCAGTTCGACCCGGTTCGTCGCCCCGGCGCGGTAGGCTGTGGTCAAGCCGACAGCGCGGTCGATGCCCGGCACGGTGCGGAACTCGTCCAGGAAGTCGGGCGAGGGCGCCTCTTGCTCGGAGAAGCTGCGTCCCCAGAAGGCGACCTGGGCGACGACCGGCGCGCCGTTTTGGAAGCGCGCGGTGGTGTCGTAGTTCGTCTGCTCCAGCACCGTCATCGTTCCCAAGAAGGTGGGCAGCGTGGCGCTGAAGACGATCATCAGCGAGATGATCGTGTTGCGTTGCTTGGCCCGCAGCAGGTTCGGCCCGGCGAAGAAGGAGAGCTTGGGCAAAACCAGCCCTCCCAAGAGGATCATCAGCCGCTCGAAGGGCAGGGTGAGCGCGTAGAAGAGCAGGCTGACGCCGATCACCAGCAGCGCCAGGCCGCTGAACATGAAGGCGCCGATCACCGATTCGTTGCCCTGGCGGAAGAGAAACTCGGTGCCGATGAAGACGATCAGCCACATCAGCGTCAGCACGACCCCGGCGATGACGATGCGCATGTCGAACTTGCGCGAACGCAGGCGCGCCAGGTCTTCGATCTGGATGCTGTCGGCCGAACCGGGGTTGATGGCGTGGCGCATCTTCGTGCGCGCCGCCTTGCGCGCCGGCGCAATCCCCGAGAGCCCCAACACGACGGTGGCAATCAGCGCCGCGCGCAGCATGGCCCCGACGGTAATCGTCAACTGGAAGTGCAGGCCCAGTTCTGTCCCTTCGCTGCCCATACTGTTGATCAGGTGATTCGCTACCGGGCTGACCACCCACACGCTGAAGGCCTGCCCAACCAGAATGCCCAATCCCACGCCGATCAGGCCGATGAAGGCCACCTCGATGATGACCAGTTGGAAGAGGTGGCGGCGTTTGGCCCCCAACACGCGCAGGAAGGCCAGGTCGCGCTGCCGCTCTTCGACGTTGGTGTTGATGATGGAGTAGACCAGCAGGCCGACCACGCCCATCACCAGGAAGCCGTAGACGGCGCTGATGGAGCGCAGGATGGCGAAGGCGGTGTCGCTCTGGTCGAGGGCCTGGGCCTTGTCGAGCCGGAAGACGTACGTTTCGCCCTCTTCTCCCAGGGCGCCAGTCATCCGCTCGGCGATGCGGCGCACGCGGAAGACGGAAGCCTGGGTGTTGAGCGAACCGTAGACCGCCTCGTCCAGCACCACCACCAGGCGCTCGGCCCGCCCCGGCACGTCCAGCCAATCCTGCACCGTCTCTACGCCGACGATGACGCCGTTCTGCCCACCGGCTCCCAGACCGGTGGACAGCGCGATGCCGCTGATCGTGAACCGGCGCGTGATGTGGCTCAGGCTGACGTTCTGTGGCAGATCCTGCCCGGTCATGCGGGAGATCGGCAGGTAGTAGTTGACGTCGACCTGGTCGCCGACGTGCAGACCGAAGGTGTCGGCGGTCACTTTGAGCACCACGATGTGGTCGCCCTGCAGGTCGTATTCCCCTTCCAGCACTGTGATCTGCCCCAGGTCGTCTTCGGGGACGCGGGCCACCAGCGAGACGTTGCTGGTGCGGTCGCCCGTGCGCAGTTCCGCCGTGGTGTGGAAGCGCGGGTAGATCGCTGCCACAGCCGGGTCGGCGGCGCGTAGGATGGCGGAGATGCGCTCGATGGACACGTACTGGTCGGGGCTGGTCTCGGCGCGGACGATGGCGATGTCGTGTTCCCCGGCGAACTGCTCGACGATCTGGACGACCTGTTGCTGGAGCGAATCGACGCCGTTGTTCAGCGTCACCAGCATCGCCGTCACCACCAGCACGGCCATGACCATGATCGCCGTGCGCGCTTTGTGCCGGCCAAAGCTCTTGAGGATGTACTGGGCGATCATTGTGTGTGGTTGCCCTCGGTGATGCGCCCGTCGCGCAGGTTGACCACGCGCGAGGCGAATTTGGCCATGCGCGGGTCGTGGGTAACGTAGACCACGGTCGTGCCGCGCTCGCGGTTGAGCCCGGCCACGATCTCCATCACCTCGAAACCGGTCTTGGAGTCCAGCTCGCCGGTGATTTCGTCGCCGATGAGGATGGGGGGATCGTTCGCCAGGGCGCGGGCGATGGCTACGCGCTGCTGCTGACCGCCCGAGAGCTCGCTGGGGTAGTGCTTCGCCCGATCCCCCAGCCCGACGCTTTCCAGCAACGCCTCGGCCTTGCGCCGCCGCTCGCGCCGGTTGAAGCCCGTCAGTGCCAGCGGCACCTCGACGTTTTCCAACGCGGTAAAGTTCGCCAGCAGGTTGTAGCTCTGAAAGACGAAGCCCATCTTCGTCAGGCGCAGCTCCGAAAGCCGGTCTTCGGAGAGCGTGATGATGTTCTCGCCGTCGACGATGACGTGGCCACGGCTGGGTTCCTCCAGCCCGCCGATGATGTTCAGCAGGGTGGTCTTGCCTGAACCGCTCGGCCCCATCAGGCAGACGACTTCCCTGCGGTGGATGTCCAGGGAGACGCCGCGCAGGGCTTGCACGGCCTCTTTGCCCATCAAGAACGATTTGTGAACGTTGTCCACGGTGATAATGACGTCCGGTGCGCTTTTTTCTTCCATATATTCCCTCTGTCGATGGATGGTTGATACCTAAGTAAGTATAATATCTATGGTAATGGTTGTCAAGTGCCGTGGCATACGATGGCCCTACGAATCGCTGCTCCGAAAATAGGGGGCTTGCAGGGGCTCCGCCCCTGCACCTTGCCGGGGAAACGGGAAACGGGTAAACCTGTGGTTTACCTTCCGGTTTCCTTCCGGTTCTCCCGGACCCCTTCCGCAAATGGGCCTGGGTCAACGCCTCAGGCGGCCCCTCTTGCTCCCGCCGGGTCCGTGACCCGGCGGGAGCGCGGAGTGAAGATGTAGGTCACGCTGCAAGCGTGACCTACATCTTCGTCCGTTTGTGGTGAGCCCATCGGCAGCGGTGTAGCGTCTACTTGTAGAACGAGGCGGACGCCTTTTTTATTCGGTTCACCAACTGTTTTTGCCGATGTTACGGAGTATGATACAATATCTCCCTGGAGGTGCCTATGACGATCAACGTGCTGCCACCCGACGTGGCCTCGCAGATTGCCGCCGGAGAGGTGGTCGAGCGGCCCTCGTCGGCGGTCAAAGAACTGGTAGAAAACGCCATCGACGCCGACGCGCGCGACATCCGCGTCGAGGTGCGCCGGGGCGGCAAGACCTTCCTGAGCGTCGCCGACGACGGCTGCGGCATCCCCGCCGCCGACGTGGAACTGGCCTTCGAACGCCACGCCACGAGCAAGCTCTCCACCGCCGGTGATCTGGACCATATTCTCACGTTGGGGTTTCGCGGCGAGGCTCTCTCCAGCATCGCTTCCGTCAGCCGGGTCACTATGGTCACCCGCGCCGCTGCCGAGGAGACCGGCGTGCTCCTGCGGCTGGAGGGTGGGGCGGTGGTGCACCGCCAGCCCAGCGGCCGCGCCCCCGGCACCACGGTCACTGTGGAGGACCTGTTCTTCAACGTGCCGGCGCGGCGCGAGTTCCTGCGCACCGACCTGACCGAGCGCCGCCACGTCGACAACTGGATCACCCGCTACGCCATCGCGTATCCGGGTCTGCGCTTTGCCCTGCTCCACGACGACCGGGAGACCTTCCGCTCTCCCGGCACGGGCCACCTGCACGACGTGCTGGTCGCCGTCTACGGCCACGAGGTGGGCGAGACGCTGCTGGAGGTGTTCCCCGAGGGCGGTCAGGAGCGCCCGATCCTTGTTTCCGGCTTCGTCGCACCGCCATCGTTCCACCGTTCGAACCGCCAGGACGTCACCCTCTTCGTCAACGGGCGCTGGGTGCAAGACAGCCGCCTGACCTATGCCGTGATCCAGGCCTACCACACCTTTCTGCCCGTCGGACGGTACCCCCTGGCGGTGGTCATGGTCAACCTGCCGCCCGAGGAGGTGGATGTCAACGTGCACCCGGCGAAGGTGGAGGTGCGTTTTCGGGACGCCGATGCGGTCTTCCGGGCGGTGCAGCGTGCGGCGCGTCAGGCCTTGGTGGCGAAAGCCCCGATCCCCTCGGCGGGCGGCGCGGCCACAGCCGCGCGCATGGCCTGGCAAGAACGACACGGACGGCCTTTCTCCCACCCCCCGTTGCCGGAACCGCACACGCAGGCGCAGCAACTCCAGCCGGAGTTGGGGATGGGGGAACGGCGCGGGAGCCTGCCCCCCTTGCGGGTGGTCGGCCAGATCGGCGCGACCTATGTCGTAGCGGAGGGCCCCGACGGGCTGTACCTGATCGACCAGCACGCGGCGCACGAACGGGTTCTGTACGAGCAGATGATGGACCGGCAGGAAGGGCTGGCCTCGCAACAAGTGTTGGAACCGCAGGCGGTCGAGGTCCCACCTCACGCCGCGGCGCGGGTGATGGAAGGCATGGCTGCGTTGAACGGCCTGGGGTTCGACGTGGAACCGTTCGGGGGCACCACCTTCCTCGTGCGCGCACTGCCCGCCATCCTGGGCCGGGCGGAACCCGCCGAGGCGCTGTTGGAAGTGGCCGAGACGCTGGGAGAGGCCCGCTCGCGGGTAGACGAGGCGCTGGAGGAAGCGATCGTGCGCAGTATCTGCAAGCGTGCAGCGGTGAAGGCCGGGCAGGTGTTGACCCGCGAGGAGATGGAGGAACTGGTGCGTGGCTTGGAGCGCTGCGTCAGCCCGCGCACCTGCCCGCATGGACGCCCCACGATGATCCGCCTCAGCGTCGACCAGTTGGCGCGCGAGTTCGGCCGCCAGTGAGCGCACCTTGCGAGAATCATCGCTACAGATTATAATACGGGCTGCCTGGGGAAGTGTCGGAATGGGCAGACGAGCGTGACTTAGGATCACGTGGGGACACCCGTGCGGGTTCGAGTCCCGCCTTCCCCACACACGGGGCGTTTCAATGCGCCCCGAAGTTTTTGTAAATCGCTGATCAGGAGTGTGCCGTGAAAGATTCTATGGATTTGAAGGTTACAACGGAACGGCTGGATTCCCACGAGATGAAAATGGTCATCCAGGTGCCGGAAGAACAGGTGCAGAAAGAGATGCGCCGGGTGGCCCAGCGTATCGGCAGCAAGTCCAACATTCCGGGTTTTCGGAAGGGTAAGGTGCCGTACGCGGTGGTCATCCAGCGGTACGGCGAGGAGGCGCTGCGGGCCGAAGCAGCCGAGGAGGTGATGGAACGGGCCTACAAAGAGGCGGTGGAGCAGGAGCAAATCCGCGCCTACGACGTCGGCAGGCTGGAAGCGATGGAGCTGGACCCCTTGCAGTTCACCATCGTGCTGCCGCTGCCGCCGGAGGTGGAGCTGGGGGACTACCGTTCGATCCGCATCGATTCGCCCACGGTTGAAGTGACGGAAGAGGACATCGCGCACGTGTTGGAGCACCTTCAGCAGGAGAACGCGGTGCTGGAACCCGTCGATGGCCGTGGCGCTGAACCGGGCGACGTTCTGGTCATCTCTGCCAAGGGAGAGACGGAAAACGGCGCGCTGGTCTTCGACATAATCGAGCAGGAGGTCGTCTTCGATCCCGATGCCGAGGATCAGCCGGCGCCGGGCTTTTACGCCGCTCTGCAGGGGATGAAACCCGACGAGGTGCGCACGTTCAACCTGATGACCACGGTGCCCGGCGCGGAGGACCAGCCCGCGCTGGACGTCGCCTTCAATGTTCACCTGTACCAGTTGACGCAGCGGCTCTTGCCCGGCATCGACGACGATTTGGCGCGCACGGTGGGCGATTTCGAGAGCCTGGCGGAGATGAAGGAAGGCATCGCAGCGCAAATACTGGAACACAGGCAAGAGGAAAGCCAGGAAGCCTACGCCGACCAGGTCGTCCGAGCGTTGGTCGAACTTTCGTCGATCAAGTACCCGCCCGTGATGCTCGAAGAGGAATTGGATAACCGGCTGGCGCAGTTGCGGGAACAGATCCAGAAAGACCTGCACCTGAGTTTCGAGGACTACTTGCGCGTGGTTCAAACGACCGAGGAGACGGTGCGGGAGGACTTGAAGCCGGTAGCACACTCTCGGTTGCAGCAGAGCCTGGCCTTGATCACGTTCATCGAGGCGGAAGGGCTGTCCGTTTCCAAGGAAGAGGTCGACGAGCGCATCGACGTGTTGAGCCAACCCTTTGGGCCGCAGGCGGGGCCGATGCGCCAACTGCTCGAAGATAACCGCTCGAGGATCCAGAACGACCTGCTGTCTCAGAAGGCCGTTGCCCGCTTGACTGCTATCGCCAGAGGCGAGGCGGACGCGAATCCGGCAGACGAGCCGGCTGCCCCCGCAGAGACCGAGCCTGCGGGCGAGGAAGAAGGAGTACCGGACGCATGAGCATGAGCAATTTGATCCCTATGGTGATCGAATCGACCGGCCGGGGCGAGCGGGCCTACGACATCTTCTCGCTCTTGCTGCGCGAGCGGATCATCTTCCTGGGTACGCCGATCAACGACCAGGTGGCGAATTTGATCGTGGCCCAGTTGCTGTTCCTGGAGCGCGAAGACCCGGAGCGGGACATTTCGATCTACATCCACAGCCCTGGCGGCATCATTTCGTCGGGCCTGGCGATCTACGACACGATGCAATTGCTGCGTGCGCCCATCTCCACCTACGCTGTGGGGATGACCGCCAGCATGGGCACGGTGCTGTTGACCGCGGGCAACAAAGGGAAGCGTTTCGCACTGCCCCACGCCACCATCCACCTGCATCAGCCGATGGGCGGGGCGCAGGGCCAGGCCGTCGACATCGAGATCGCGGCCAAGGAGATCATCCGCATGCGCGCGCTGCTCAACATGCTGCTGATGCAGCACACGGGGCTTTCCGAGGAACAGATCGACCGGTTCACCGACCGCGATTTCTACATGACCGCCGATCAAGCGATCGAGTACGGCATCATCGATGAGGTGCTCAAGCCGCGCGAGGCGAAGAAGTAGACGGCCTCATGAGCGAAGAATTCAACTACGGCGGGCAGGCGGTCATCGAAGGCGTCATGATGCGCGGTTCGCAGTGCGTCGCGGTGGCCGTGCGCAATCCCGCCGGCGCCATCGACGTGAAGGTCGAGCCGCTGAACCCGGTGCTGTACCGCAGCGCTCTGGCGCGCATTCCTGTCTTGCGCGGTTTGACGGTGTTGTGGGACGCGCTGGGCCTGGGTATGAAGGCCCTGCTCTGGTCGGCGGAGGTTTCTGCCGGCGACGAGCTGGAAGAAGGCGCGTTCGAGGGGCCGCTGGGGTGGGGCACTGCCGCGGTCAGCCTGACGATTGGGGTATTGCTCTTCATGGTATTCCCTTCGCTCGTGGTGGGGGTGTTTCCCGAACTCCCCAGTCTGGCCGGCAATCTGATCGAGGGCGTCATCCGCATCGTGCTGATGCTGGGGTACATCTGGGCCGTGGGGCGCATCCCAGACATTCAGCGTGTCTATGCCTACCACGGCGCGGAGCACAAAACGATCAACGCCTACGAAGACGGCGCGCCGCTGGTGGTCGAAGCGGTGCGTCCTTACACGACGGCCCATCCCCGCTGCGGCACGGCGTTCCTGTTGAACGTGGCGGTGATTTCGCTGCTCGTGCTGGCTCCATTGGGGCGGCCGTCGCTGCTGATTCGCGTGCTGAGCCGGATCGCGCTCGTGCCGCTCATCGCGGGCCTCTCCTACGAGGTCATTCGTTTCAGCGCGCGGCACGGGAACAGCCCGTGGCTGCGCTGGCTGATTCGCCCCAGCCTGGCGTTGCAGCGCCTGACCACCCGCGAGCCTGACGACGGCATGGTCGAAGTGGCCATCGAGGCGCTGAAAGTGGTATTGAAGGAAGAAGGGCGGCCCGTTCCTCTGGGGGAGGCGGCGGGCTAAAAAGAGGGTGTTACGGAAATGAAAAGAGCCCCGCTTCAAGCGAGGCTCTTTTGTTGGTTGGGGAGGGTCTACGACAGGGCGGTGCCGATCTCCAAGAAGACGTTCTCGATGATGGGGCCGAGAGCTGTCAGGGCGACAATAACGACAATAGCCACCAAAACGATAATCAACGCATACTCAACTAGACCCTGTCCCTCTTCACGCGGTAAATACAACATTTGCTTCACCTCCTTTCATAAATTTAATAGCTTTACCAGTGACTGCTGTGTGTAGTGCTTTGCTTTCTCAACTATGATTATCATAACACAAAAAGCGATTTTCTTCAATAGGAAGGGAGTACTAATTTTCGAGCAAATTGCATTGAGCTACGGCAAAGGAATTTCGAATATCACGCGCGTTCCACGGCCGGGCGTGCTCTCGATCTGGAATTTACCCTGGAGCATCTCGATGCGGTCCCGTAGCGTCTCTATGCCCATCTCCTCGCCGATGGAACCGCCGGTTAGCTCGGTCATTTCGAAGCCGCTGCCGTTGTCCTCGGCGGCGACGTAGACGCGGTCGTCACCCATATCCACCGTGAGCTGGACGTTCGAGGCTTTGGAGTACTCGCGGGCGTTGGTGAGGATCTCCTGGACGACGCGGAAAACGGTGGCCTCTTTGTAGTTGACAATGCGTTTTTCTCGACCGGTGATGTTCAGGTTGACGCTGAACTCGGAACCGTCGCGGAAGTCCTCCACGTAGCGGCGCAGGGTGGGCATCAGCCCCAGATCGTCGAGCATCATCGGGCGCAGGTTGCCGATGAAGCTTTTGACGCGCTGGAAGGTGGTCGATACGGCGGTCTTGAGGTTGCCGAGCTCGACGCGCGCGCGTTCGGGGTTGATGTCGAACAGGCGCTCGCAGATTTCGGCCTGCAGCACGAGGTTGGTGAGGGACTGGGCGGGGCCGTCGTGCATCTGCCGGGCCAGGCGCTTCCGCTCGCGCTCCTGCGCCTCGATCAGGCGCACGATGGTGGAATCGGCTTCCGCTTCTTCTTCTTGCGCTTCGTCGCGCATGGCCTCTTCGCGCTTGCCGACTTCGATCACGCGCCGCAGCAGGCGCGCGTACCGCTCCAGGTTCTTCTGATCCGACTGGAGCTTGTCGAGCTGTCCGCGCATGGTGAAGAGACGCTGCTGGATTTGTTGAACCGCTTTGTACGCTTCCTGGATGTCGGCGCGCGGCGTGGTGTCCAGGCTGCTCTCGACCTGGCGCAGGTGGTTCGTGGCCTGCGCGTTCCGTTGGGCCAGCCGGTCGACCTCGGTAGCGGTCTGCTGGATGAGCATGTCGATCTCTTTCAGCTCCGTCTGGACTTGCTCGTAGTCCTTACGGTATTCGTCGATTTGTTGGGACAGTCCAGGTTGTGCAGTAGCCATTTTTCTCCTCCATTCCCTATTCGTTTTGGGCGTGTAGTGGCACCCATCCGCGGCGCAACGCGTAGACCGCAGCCTGGGTGCGGTCGGCCACGCCGAGTTTGCTCAAGATTGCCGTGATGTGATTTTTTACCGTCTGGTGGCTGATGCCCAAATCGTACGCGATTTCTTTGTTGCTCAGTCCTTTGACGACCAGGCGGAGGATCTCCATTTCGCGGGGAGATAGAGGGGAGAGGAAGCGCGCCTCTTCCAGTTGCAGCTCGCCCCCGAATTGCTGGAACTTCTGCAGCAACCATTGCCCCACTTCGTCTTCTGTCATCACACTGTCGCCGATGACGTAGTTGCCGGTGCGCACTTCGCGGATCGTGTGCACCAACTGCTTGGGGTCGACGTCTTTGGCGTGGTAGGCCGAGGCCCCCCCGCGAATGGCGTGGTAGACCTGCTCTTCGTCGTCGTAGGCGGTGACCAGGATCACGTTTGTGGGCAGGTTGAGGTTCTTGATCTCGCGCATGGCTTCGATGCCGTTCATTTTGGGCAGGTTGATGTCCATGAGGACGACGTCGGGTACGAGGTCCTTGGTTTTCTCGATGGCTTCTTCTCCGTCTCCCGCTTCGCCAATGACGCTGACATCTTCTTCAGTGGCAAGTACTTTGTGCAACCCCTGACGAAAGAAAGGATGGTCATCTACAATAATGATACGGATTTTTTCCATAATACCCTCCGTCACGCATATAAGTATACCACAAGGCAGGCCGGAAGTGCAACTTTCGCGCGTGTTGCTTGCGTTTTATGGCGCTATTTTGCTGCGGATCTCGTCCCAAAACGGGTCGGAAGTCAGGGCTGCCTGATATACCCGTTGCGCCGTCGCGCGGTCGCCTTGCTGTTCGAGCAGCGCGCCCCATTCCAGCGCCGCCGGGCCGTGTCCGTAGGGGCTGATCTGAACCACCTGGGGCAACGGCACCGACCAGCCGGTGCGGCGGTAGAGCGCCAGGTCGTAGCTGTGGGGGATGGGCATCACATACAGGGCGTGCTGGTACGTTTGCAGAGATTGGGCTGTGTCTCCGGTGGCGTGTTCGTAGCGGGCCAGCCCCCAATACGCGCGCGGGCTGGGCTCGATGAACAGCGCGGCGCGGAAGTCGTGCGCGGCTTCGGCGTGGTAGCCGAGGGCCAGCGCGGCCTCCCCGCGCGCGACGTAGGCGCGCGGGGAGGCCGGCGCTGCCGACACGGCGCGCTCCAGCCACATGAACGCCTCGTGGGGCCGGTCGAGGCCCAACAGCGCTTCGCCCATGCCGATCATCGCGCCGGCGTCGTTGGGGTGCGTTTCGAGCCACGCCTCGATCTGGTCGACCGCGGGCGTCCATTGACGGCTGGCCACGGCAACCTGCCAGCGCCAGCGCGCGAGGGCGGTTTCCGATTCGCCGCGGTAGTCCAGGGCGGTTTCCCCCGCTGCGAGGGCGTCTTCCCACAGAGCGGGCCGCTCACCCTGATTCCAGAAGGGCGATCCGGCCAGGTCGGGCCGGAGCGAGAGAACCCAGCCGTAGGCGTAGGCCGCGTCCTCCAGGTCGCCCATCTGCTCGGCCCAGAGGCCTCGGTTCAGCCAGGGCAGCCATTC
The DNA here is from genome assembly GCA_016926575.1 of Anaerolineae bacterium. GTDB lineage: Bacteria > Chloroflexota > Anaerolineae > B4-G1 > DUEL01 > JAFGOJ01. The sequence continues at coordinate 14,055 of JAFGOJ010000393.1, forward strand.
CAACGGGGTATCGGCCGTCGCTTTCTCCACCGCGATGCGGGCTTCCACCCGTTCTCCAGCCTCCCACAGCAGTGCGGCGCGATTCAACTGCTCGATCCAACCGGCGGGCAGCGTCTGGAGGCACGTCTGGTAGGCTTCCAGGCCGGCCTGCAGGGCGGCGGCGTCCCCTTCGGCTGCCTGCACGCCGTAGAGGTAGCCGGCGTGGCAGGCGTAGAGGGGCATCCACGGGTCGTGCCGGTGCGCTTTCAGCGCCGCGTCCAGCGCCGCGGCGGTGTCTCCCCCGCGGAGTTGGGAGACGCTGCGGGTGAAGTGGGCGTAGCCCCAGTCGTCCCAAGCGGACCCGAGCACCCCGGCGAGCACGACGGCGATGGCGAGTGCCCAGCGCCAGCGGCCTGCGGAGGGTTGGGCGATCCGCATCGGAATGGCGGGGGTCAGGATGGTGGCG
>JAFGOJ010000062.1 GCA_016926575.1 Anaerolineae bacterium
CGTCTCCTGAGCGATGGCCCGCTTTTCGATGGCCTGGCCGACGAAAAGGTCCAGGGCGCGGTGGAGTGCGTGCAGCGCGCCCGCCGGGTGCGGGTCAGAGAGCGCGGAACCTCGGGCCACCAGCGCGCCGATCGGTTCGCCGGTGGCGGGGAGCGGGAAGACCTGCACGCCGGCACGCAGCGCGGCGTCGGTGGACTGGAAGGCGTCTGCCAGGGGCACGGACTCCCATTCTCCCAGGCCGACGAGCACGCGCGCGTCGATGCCGACCAGCGCGGCATCCACGCCCTCCAACAAGGGCGCGAAGGCGTCGAAAATGGCTGTCGCTTCGCGCCGTGCGACAACGCGGCGGAGGGTGGTCTCGGGTGGATGGGTCATGGGTGATTCTCCTCACTTTCGGGCTGGGTTGGCGGGGCGTTGGGGCGCAGCAGCGTCGAGACCGTGGCGAGCACGTCCGCCATGTCGACCGGTTTGCTCATGTACGCATCTGCGCCCAGCGCCAGACCTTGCTGGCGTTCTTCCATGACCGACAGGATGACGAAGGGGATGTCGGCCGTAGTGGGGTCTCGTTTCAGGATTTGGAGGGCGTCGAAGCCGGAGATACCCGGCATTTTGACGTCTGAGATGATCAGGTCGGGGTGGTGGAGGCGGGCCTGAGAGACGACGTCGGCACCGTCGATGGCGGACAGCGTGCGGTACCCTTCTTCTTCAAGAGCCTGGCTCAGGAGTGAGCGAATCGAAGCGTTGTCGTCGGCGATGAGGATGACGGCGCGCCGCTGCGCGCGTCCGGCGGCAGCGGTGAGGTGGGGGGTGGGCAAGGCGACCGGTGTGGCGTCCGTTTCGGCGCTTACCGGCAGGAGCACTGAGAACCTCGAGCCCTGGCCGGGGGTCGATTCGGCCCAAATCGCGCCGCCGTAGTGGGTTACGATCTCCCGGCAGATCGCCAGCCCCAATCCCGTGCCTTTGGGCTTGTTGGTCAGCGTGTTGCCGCCGACCTGTTGGAAGCGCAGGAACAGGCGCGGGATGTCTTCGGGCGGGATTCCGATGCCCGAGTCTGTGATCGAGAGCATCACGGCCGGCGAGGTGAGGGTGGGGGCGTGGGCGGCGTGCACGTCGGAACCGGCGGGCAGGCACTGCCCGTCGATGGTGATCTGGCCGTACTCGGTGAACTTGATCGCGTTGGAGATCAGGTTCGTCAGCACCTGGCGGATGCGGTCCGGGTCGGCGAGCGGGCAGGGGAGGGCCTGCGTGACCTGGTTGACGAGGTGCAGCCCCTTTTCGTGTGCCAACGCGGACGTTGCCTGGACGATTTCGGCGATCAGGCTGTGGACGTCGATCGGTTCGTCCTGCCAATCCATACGCCCGGCTTCCATCTTAGCGATGTCGAGCACGTCGTTGATCAGGCGGGTTAGGCGTTCGCCCTCGCTGACGACGATGCTGAGGTTCTGGTCTAGCCGTTCGGCGGCGCGCTGCGCGCGTTTGTCGTCGGGCAGCGCCGGCGCGATGGCCTGGTCGAACGTGCGGCGCATCAACTTGGCGAAGCCCAGGATCGAGGTCAGGGGGGTGCGCAGTTCGTGGGAGACGGTGGAGATGAACTCGGTTTTCATGCGGTCCACCTCTACCTCGTGGGTGATGTCGCGCAGCACCGTGATGACGCCCGACTCGTCGCGCGGGGCCGAGGCCGAGGCCTTGAACACCTGCTCGCCGAAGCGCAGGTCGGCCGTGTTGACGCGGAGCTGTTTTTCCAGCGTTTCGCGGATGAAGGTGGAGAGGGCCGGGAAGGCCAGCGCGTCGTCCAGCCGCCGTCCCAGGGTGGAGCGGGCAGGGCGGCGCACCATCTCGTCGAAGGCGGAGTTGGTGAGCAGCACCCGGCCCGTGGGATCGGTCACCAGCAGCCCGTCGACCACGTTCTGCAGGACGATGTTGAGCCGGTTGCGCTCGCGTTCCATCTCCTGCGTGCGGCTCTGCACTTCGTGCTCGAGTTGCTGGTTGTATTGTTCGAGCTGGCGCACCAGCCGCGCGTTCTGTACCGCGATGGCGGCCTGCTGCCCGAGCGTACTGAGCGCCTGCACCTCTTCGGATGAGTAGGGCATCCCCGAGCGGCGCGGTCCCAGACCCCACAGCCCGACGACCTGGTCGCCGGCAGACAGCGGGATGAGCAGGTCCACGTTGCGCGCCTTCAGTATGTCGGTGGCGGCGGGGGGCAGCCAGGGCGGCGGCGCGGCGGCGCGGATGGGCCGGTTGTCGCTGTTCTGGGCCAGGATGTCCAGGACGTTTTCCAGCGAGAGGGAGAAGGGGCCGCCATCGACCAGTTCCAGGTAGCTCGCATCCTCATTCAGCACCATCAACGCGCTGTGGGACGCGTTGATCTTGGCCGGTATCTCCTGGGTCAGGATGGCGGCCACGCTCGACAGGCGGATGGTGTTGCTCAGTTGCGCGCTGATCTGGCGCAGCAGGGCCGCGGGGGGGACGTGGGTGCGGTAGAAGAGGCGCTCCATCCACTGCACGGCCCGGTTGCGCAGCGCCCAGAATGTTGTGGCGACCAGCAGCGCAGAGACGAACACGACCGCGTTGTCATCGCTTTGGTCGCTCAGTTTCATGACCACCGGCCCCACCACTGCGACCAGAGTCAAGTAGACGCCGGTGAGCAGCAGCACGAGGAGGGCGTAGATCAGGCTGCGGTGGATCAGGGTGTCGATGTCGAAGAGGCGGTAGCGCGCCACGGCGATGGCAATCGAGACCGGAAACGCGACGATGAAGAAGGCGCTCATTTCGATGGACACAATCTGCTCGCCGCTGACAATCTCGGGGACGCCGGTGAGCAGGAGGAAGGGCAGCAGACCCACCACGCTGCCCCACGCGACCCAACGAATCTGGCTGCGCACGGTGTGCTCGCGGGTGGTGAAGTACAGGTACAACACGCTGAGCACGCTCCCGAGCAGCATCGTCAGCCCGATCCAGTACCGGGCCGTCAATGCGTAGGCCAGGCACACGCTCGTCGTTCCGTTCCACACCATCCCAACCCCAATCGACAGCGCCGGATTGATGAAGTGGATCGCGTACAGCCAGCGCTCCTTGCCGCGCAGCACGTCAGGAACGGACGGGAAGATCAGGAAGAGGTGGAAGATGGCGCTGAACATGAGGCTTTCGCAGATGAATTCGATGACGTTTTCCAGGATGTAGAGCTCGGGGACTACCAGCAAGGCCAGGTGGTACGGCGTGGCAGAGATGAAGAGCAGGTTGGCGGCGGAGAAGAAGAGCAGGCGCGCGGCCCGGTCTGCCGGGCGGGCGAGCAGGATGTAGCCCGCCACTCCCAGGCTGACGAAGGCCAGCGCGTAAACCCAGAAGTAAGCCACCAACTGGCGGCTCAAGGGGAAGGGCTGCAGCGTGACCGGTATCGACAGGATCCGACCATGGCGCAACACGCTGTAGGTCACCGTCTGCCCGACTTCCCAGGCGGGGCGTTGCCCCCCCGACAGCGCACGCTCGCCCCACTCCCACACCGTGAGCCCTTCGATCTCGAGCACGCGGTCGCCTTCCTGGAGGCCGTTCGGCGGCGTGGCAATGGCGGTAAAGACGCTCAGGCCGTCGGGGTTGATCTCCGTCAGGATCGTTCCGTCCGAAGGGAAGGTCACCTCGGCTACGATCGACACGCCCACGTAGGCCAGCCCCAGGCAGCCGAACAGCAACAGTGCGACTGTGGCGGGGTGATGGCGCAAGGATATTCGTCTCACGATGGATGCCTCACTCTTGGGCTGAATCCGGAGCCAACTGCTCCCCAGAGATGACCACGATTGTACTTCGACTCGACGAATTTTGAAAACGCAGCGCTTTGATGACCTCGGCATCGTTCAGCGACGACACCACCTCGTCCAGGATGACCAGGTCGGGTTTGAGGGCGTGGGCCGTGGCGATGGCCCCGCGCGGGTCGTACGCCTCGACGACGGTGAACCCCTGGTCACGCAGCGCGGCGGTGATCGTCTCGATGGCCGAGCGATCCTTCACCGCCACCACGGCCGTGCGCGCCGCGTACCCCTGCGACAGCAGCGCCGCGATCGTATTCAGCAGGTCGCCCAGCGCGACCGGCTTGGTCAAGTAGGCATCGGCCCCCAGCGTCAGCCCGTGATTGCGGTCTTCGATGATGGAGAGGATCAGAATGGGGATGGCGGCCGTGTCGGGGTCCGATTTGAGCACGCGCGTCACGTCGAAGCCGGACAGTTCGGGCATCATCACGTCGAGCAGGATGACGTCGGGGCGGTGGCGGCGGGCCAATGCGATGGCCTCGTTGCCGTTGGACGCCTCGATCGTGTGGTAGCCGGCCTCGTTCAGTTCCTGGGCCAGCAGGAAGCGGATGTGCGGCTCGTCGTCTGCGATGAGCACCTGGGCTGTGCGCCCCTGGCTGTCGGCGGGGGGCAGCGTCCCCGTCACCCGGCGGCGGATTTCGGAGATGACCGGCGGCACGGGTTGCACCGGCTCGGCCAGCGGGGCGATGGGCAGGGTGAAGTGGAACGTCGAGCCAGCCCCGGGTGTGGAATCGACCCAGATGTCGCCGCCGTAGTGGGTCACGATCTCGCGGCAGATGACCAGCCCCAGTCCCGTGCCCTTCGGTTTGGTGGTCAGCGCGTCGCTGGCCAGTTGTTGGAAGCGTTGGAAGAGGCGCGGCGTTTCTTCCTCCGAGATACCGACCCCCGTGTCGGACACGGAGATCACGACCCCGCCGCTGCCCTGCGGAGGGGCATACCAGCGGTGAATTTTCTCGCCGGCGGCCAGTGCGCGGGCGCTCACGACGATCTCACCCGCGTCGGTGAATTTGATGGCGTTGGAGATCAAGTTGGTCAGGATTTGCAGGATGCGGTCGGGGTCGGCGGTGATGGTTGGCAGGCTGTCGACGGCGCGGATGTGTACCGGCAGCCCCTTCGCGCTGGCCAGTGCGGCGACGCTCTCCCGCGCCTGCTGGAGCAGAGCCAGCAGGTCGAACGGCCGGTCGTGCCATTCGATCTTGCCCGCCTCGATCTTGGCCACGTCCAACACGTCGTTGATCAGCCGCGTCAGGCGCTCCCCTTCGGCGATGATGATGTCCAGGTTGTTGCCGATGCGCTGGGCGGCCTTGTGGACGTTCCGGTCGGCGGGCAGGGTGGGCAGGATGATGCGGTCGAACGAGCGGCGGATCAGCTTGGCGAAACCCATCACCGACGTCAGCGGCGTGCGCAGCTCGTGGGAGACGGTGGAGATAAACTCGGTCTTCATGCGGTCGACTTCTTTCTCGTGCGTGACGTCGCGCAGCACGGTCACCACGCCGATGATCCGCCCCTGTTCCTGGATTGTGGTGGACGAGGCTTTGAGCGTGCGGCCGTCGGGCATGGGGATGTCGGCCATGACCGCGACGTTCGGGTCGGCCAGCGCGTCGTCGACCAGGCGGTGCAGCGTGGCCTCGGCCACGGCTTGCGAGAGCGCACGTCCCACCAGCGTGCTGGCCGGGCGGCCGAACATTTCCTCGAACGCCGGGTTGACCAGCAGAACGTGGGTGTGCGGGTCGGTGACGAGCAATCCGGCGGTGACGTTGTTGAGGATGGCATCGAGTTTGCTCTTTTCCTCGGCCAGATTGGCCGCCATGACTTCCATTTCCAATGCGTGGGCGCGGGCGCGTTCGAAGTGGCGCACGTTTTCCAGTGCCACCGAGAGCTGTTGGCCCAGGGCCGTGATCAGGCGCACGTCGTCCTCGTCGAAGGCGTGCAGCGCGGTGCTTTCCAGGTTGAGCACGCCGACGACGCGGTCGCCGACTTGCAGGGGCACGGCCAGTTCGGAGCGCACGTTGGGCAGCGCCTCGACGTAGCGCGGGTCTTGCCGCACGTCGTGGATCACCAGCACCTCGCGCTGGCGGGCTGCCGCAGCGACGATGCCCTGGCCGTCGGCGTGGATGGACAGGCTCATAATCTGCTTGGGCGGGTATCCCTTCTGCGCGCCGACGAGGAACACGTTGCTCTCTTCGTCGCGCAGGAAGATGACGACGTGGGTATAGCCGAAGGTGAAGGTGATGGCGTTGATGACGGCCGCCAGCAGCTCGTCGATGGTGAGGATCGAGCTGATCGTCTGGGAGACCTCGTGGACGAACTGGAGCCGGGCGGCATGGCGGTGTGCGTCTTGGAACAGCCGTGCGTTTTCCAGGCCGGCGGCCAGTTGCTGTGCCAGGGCGGTCATCAGCCGCACGGCGTCCTCGTCGAAGGCGTTGGCTTGATCGCTCTCCAGGTTGAAGGCGCCGACGACGCGGCCGCCGGTGGAGAGGGGGATCGCCAGTTCGGAGCGTGCGTCCCCTGGTTGCCCGGCACGGGCGGCGAGCGCCAGCGTTTCGGTCTCCGGGTCCAGCAAGTTGATCGAGACCATCTGAAGGTCGAAGACAGCCTTGACGCGTTCGGCGACCTCGCGCAGGAGGGTGTCTACGTTCAACAGGGTACTGATGTGTTGTGAGATTTCGTGCAGCAGGGCCAGCCGGTCGGCTGCGGCCTGTGCTTCCTGGTAGAGCCGGGCGTTGTAGACCGCCGTGGCGATCTGCGAGGCGAACGCGCCCACCTTTTCCCCGTCGGCCTCACTGTAGACGTTAGGGGTGTACTTGTCCAGCGCCAGCAGGCCCAGGCTCTGGCCCTGCACGACCAGCGGCGCGCCGATCCAGGCGCGGATCGTATCGACGCCTTCGATGTCGGTGCGGTGGTGGCCCCAGCTGGGGATGTGTTGGACGTCGGGGATGACGTGTGTGCGTTGGGTTTGGATCACCTGGTAGCCGACGTCGTTTTCGCCGGGGCGGAAGGTGCTGCCGATGACGTTGCCGGGATGTCGGAAGCCGCGCCCGGCGGCGATGACCAGGTTCTGGTCCTGCCGTAGGAGGATCGAGGCGCTGTCGTAGGGCACGATCTCTTCCAGTTGTTCCAGGGCCAGGCGGAGCACCTGGTCCATTTCGAGGGTCGAGTTGACGATGCGGGCCATGCGGGCCTGGGCGGCTGCGACGCGACGGCGCTCTTCCACCTGGGCTTGCTGGCGTTTGAACTGTTCCTGCACCCGGTTGAGCGCGACGACCAGATCGCCCACTTCGTCCAGCGAGAGGACGCGCAGCTTTTGGAAGTGGCGCTCGCCTTGGGCCAGCTCCTCCAGGCGGGTGGTGACGTAGCGCACGTCGCGGGTCAGGTCCTCGGCGATGTAGTGGTTGGTGATGATAGCGAAGGCGAACAGGGTCACGATGACGAGCAGCGTGACGGCGAGGAAGTGGCGGATCAGCGGCGCGCGCAAGGGGTCGACGCGGTAGAGGAAAGCCAACTGCCAGCCGGCGCTCGATTGGGGGATGGGCACCAGCACCACTTCGCCGCCGGGGACTTCGATCCAGTCCTGCGCGGGGGGCGGGAGCAGGGGCGCAGCGGGCAGCATGTCGGCGAGCTGTGGCGCGACGGCGGTCACGGGCTGCCCCGCCGCGTCGAGGATGAACGCGTCGGCGTCGTCCTCGAAAGAGAGGGCGGCGACGTGGCTCGGCAGGTCGTCGGCGCTGACGTGGAACATCCACTCTTGGGTCAGATGGCTGCCCAGGGTCCGATAGTTGCTGCGTTGGCTCTCGCGGGTATTCTGGGCCAGCACGTTATAGCTGAGGACGCTCAACAATGTGGTAGCGATGAAGGTGAAGGTCAGAATGGTGGCGAGCTGGCGGCTGCGGATGTCGAAACGGGGGCCGCGGTCTGCGGCGATGTCGGAGGTAGCCACCAGCACGGGGGACATGATGCGGCGGGAGATGAGGGAGAGCAGGGAGGAGATGGATGCCGCGACGATGGTGATCAGGATGGTGCCGGAGTAGTGGCGGACGAAGTCGTAGTCTTCCAGCCAGAGATTGGCGAGGACATCGGAGAGGGTGGCGATGACGAAGGTGGCGAGGACGGGGACGTATTGGAAGCGGATCGGCAGGGTGAAGGCCAGGGTGCGGGCCTGCTGGGCCAGTGCGGGGGGGATAGGCGCGCCGGTTTTCAGCGCGTCGGCGAGGCGGGCGACCGGCCTCAGGTACACGTGGGTCCAGGCCACGAGCGCCACGAGCAGGATGGGGGTGAAGATGAGGTAGTTGATCCGCTCCTGTTGCAGCGCTTCGGCCGGCAGGCGATTGACGACGGGGGTGATGAGTATTAGGAAGGTAGCCCCCAGGGCGACGGCGGCGACCAAGAGGGCCGTCATATTACGGCGTACGTTCGACATGTTGGGTGCCACGCGGCCTCTCCCTTTGCTGCGGTGGGTTCGATCTGCGGTGGACAGATCCAACACTCAGTATATTCTAAGTCGGCCTGGAAGTCAACGTGTGGAATGTGGGGGGCATTTGCTCCCTGGGGCAGCGAAAATGTAGGTCACGTTTCCAACGTGACCATGCCTGGTAAGGGTGTCACGCTGCAAGCGTGACCTACGTCTTTACTCCGCGCCACCGCCGGGTCACGGACCCGGCGGGAGCACATTGTCTGGTAGTGGACAGGAACGAGCTCTTCCACAGCCCGCTTCGGATCGTTACGACGGCTCTCCTTGCAGCACCTTGGAGACGACGGCGGCGAGTTGTTCTGTGTTGTGAGGTTTGAGCAGGTAGCCGCTCAAGCCTTGTGTGCACAGCTCCTTCAGCTCTCCCTCCATTGGGTGGCCCGTCAACAGGACGACCTTCAAGTGGGGGTGGGTTTCCTTGAGGGTGTGGAACAGCGCCACGCCGCCCATCACCGGCATGACCAGATCGCTCATCACCAACGCGACCCGCGGCGCGTGTTCCTCCAGCACCTCCAGCGCGTTCTGCCCGTTGGCGGCGGTCAGCACCCGGTAGTTCAGCGTCTCCAGTATATCGACCATAGCCGCGCGCACGGCCGGGTTGTCCTCTACGACCAGGATCGTTTGCCCCGCGCCCCGAGGCAGGTCCGCCTCAGCCGGGGACGCCGGCTCGGAATGCCACACAGCCAGCGCCGGCAGGTAGAGTGTGAACGTTGCGCCTTTGCCCGGCGTGCTCGTCACATCGACGTAGCCATTGTGCTGGTTCACGATTCCCCACACCTGCGCCAATCCCAGCCCCGTTCCTTCTCCGGGCGGTTTGGTCGTGAAGAACGGCTCGAAAAGATGTGGCATCACGTCGGCGGGGATGCCCGTCCCGGTATCTGCCACTGCCACGCGCACCCAATCGCCGGCCTGCATCCTGGGCAGGGGCGCGTATTTGCTTTCTTCGACCTGAACCCGCGCCAGATCGATGGACAGGCGCCCGCCCTGCGGCATCGCGTCCCGCGCGTTGACGGCCAGGTTCAGCATCACCTGCTGCATCCGCGTGGGGTCGGCGCTGACCAGGAACGTGTCGTCTTCGTAGGTCAAACCGATTTCGACGTTCTCGGGGATGGTGCGCTCCAGCAGTTTGACCTGTTCTTTGACGAACAGCAACAGGTCCATCGGGCGGCGGTCGAGCACCGTCTGGCGGCTGAATTCGAGCACCTGCTGGACCAGGTCGGCGGCGCGGTGCGTCTGCTGCGCAATCACCTGCATCCGCTCGTGGAATTTGGGGGGCAGGGTGTCGTCGTGCGCTCCCATCTGAGCGTAGAGTGAGATCACGGCGATGATGTTGTTGAAGTCGTGGGCGATGCCGGCGGACAACTGCCCCACCGCGGCCAGCCGCTCCTGCATTTCGACCCGCCGCTCCACCGACCGCTTATCCGTCACGTCGCGGATGACGAGCACCCACTTTTCCGGCTCGGGGCCGTTCGCCACCGGCCGGGCGACGATTTCGAACGTGCGTGAGCCGGTCTGTACCTCGTGCCACAACCCGTGCGGTGGGGAGGTCAGCAGCTCTTCCAGGGGGGTGCCGCCCAGGTGTGTGATCGTTTCGGCCATGCGCGCGTTGGACAGGAGCGGCAGGACGTGCTCGGCGGCCGGGTTGGCGAGCAGCACGTCTCCTCTGGCGTTCAACACCAGCACGCCCTCCGGCACCGTCCGCATCACCTCGCGCAACTGGCGCGTCTGGTCCTGGATTTGCGCCATCAGCTGCGCGCGTTCCGCCTCGGTCTGCACGCGTTGAGTGATGTCTTCGACGGTGCTCATAATGCCCGTGATGTGTCCCTCGGCGTCGCGCAGGGGGGCCGTCGACAGGCTGATCTCGACGAGCGAACCGTCCTTGCGCCGGCGCGTGAGCTCGACGCCGTAGAGCGATTCGCCGCGCATCACCCGTTCGCGCAACTCGCGGAATACCTCCTGGTTGTCCTCCGCAACGATGGGGTGCATACGCCCGACCGCCTGCGCTGCCGTCCAGCCGAAAATGCGCTCGGCCCCGGCGCTCCACGTCGTGACTATGCCGTCGGGCGTCAAGGAGATGATGCCCAAGGGCGAGGCCTGAATCATCGCATCCAATCGCTCCAGGCTTTCGCGCAGCGCCTCTTCCGTGCGCCGCCGCTCGGTGATGTCCCGAGCAATGCCACTGATGGCGTAACACCGCCCATCCTGGTCGAAGAGGGGGAACAGGATGGTCGTGTAGACCGACTCGCCGTTCGGCCCGGTGCTCTTGTCCTCGACCTCCAGGAGGCGTTCCGTCTCGAAGACCATTCGGATGCGGGCCATGAACGTTTCTGCCACCTCCGGCGGCAGAAGCTCGGCGAACGTTTTGCCGACGATGTGTTCGGGAGCGCCCCCCAACACCTGGGCCGCGGCCTGGTTGACCATCACGTAGCGGCCTTCTCTATCTATCATCGTGATCAGGTCGGGAGAGTGTTGTTTGATCCCTTCGAGCTGGGAGAAGGTTTGGCGCAGCGCTTGCTCTGCCTGTTTGCGGGCGGTGACGTCGGTGGTGAAGCCCTCGATGCGCATCCTCCCGTGCGCGTCGCGCGACTCCACGCGCGCGTTCATGCTCAGCCAGATCGTGCGCCCGTCGGCGGTGCGGGCTTCGTACTCGAAATTCTCCACCACTCCCTTTTCGAACAGCAGTTGGAGGAACGCCTCGCGCCTCTCGGCGTGGACGTAGAGTTGCGTGGCCAGGTCATCGTAATAGGCGAGCGCCGCTTGGGGGGTGTCGAATCCCAACATGCGCGCCATGGCGACGTTGATCGAGAGCGGTTGTCCCTGGAAGCTGGTGTAGAAAATCCCAATCGGCGCGTGCTCGAACAGGTAACGGTACTTCTGCTCGCTCTGCCGCAGTGCCTCTTCCATCTGCTTGCTCGCGGTGATGTCCAGGTGCGTGCCGCAGACGCGCAGCGGCCGGCCTTCGGCGTCGCGTTCGATCACGCGCCCCTTGTCGAGGATCCACACCCACTCGCCCGACGCGTGCCTCAGGCGGTGGGTCGTCTCGTAGATCTCCGTCTTTCCATCGAGGTGGGCGTCGAGGGCTTCTACGACGCCCGGCCGGTCGTCGGGATGGAGCAGCTTTTCCCAGGCGTCGACGTGCGGGTCGATTTGGTCCAGCGTGTAGCCCAGCATCTCGGCCCAGCGCGCGTTGAACACGACGCTGCCGGTGCGCACGTTCCAGTCCCAGGTGCCCAGGTCGGCCCCGCGCAACGCCAGGTCCATGCGCTGCTCGCCCTCACGCAGCGCCGCTTCGACCTGTTTACGGTCGGTAATGTCGCGCACGACGCTAACCCAGCCGACGCGCTCGCCTGGTTCGTTCTCCAGCGGCATCACGTGGTGCTCGGAGAAAAACAGCGTGCCGTCTTTGCGCTTCATCTGGAATTCGGGCAAGTGCAGATAGCCCTGCGCCTGAATAGCCGGGAAGAGTTGTTCCTGGAACCGGTGCAGCGCGGCCTCGTTTACGTGCAGGAAGGTGGCCGGGCGTCCTACCATCTCGTCGTGGGCGTAGCCGAAGATGCGCGTTGCCGCCGGGTTGCAGTCGACGATTAAGGCTGGGCGGTTGGCGTTCAAGATGAAGATGGCATCGCGTTGGCTGCGGAAGGTTTTTTCGAAGCGCTCTTTACTTTCGTGCAACGCCTCATCGATGCGCTTGTGGTCGGTGATGTCGACGTAGGCGGCGACGGCCCCGCGTATCCGGCCCTGCTCGTCCCGCAGGGGGACGGTGCTGCCGAAGATCGTGCGGCGCGTGCCATCCTCGAACACGATCTCCCCTTCGTGATTTCGCGTCTCTGTCCCGTATTGGCACGCCATCTGTATGGGGAGTTGCTCGATGGGCACTTCGGCGCCGTCGAAGTGCAGTTTGAACTTCGGCAGCGACTGGCCTTCATCGGGGGTCAGCGACGTGTTCTGGCCTGATTCCATGCGCAGCAGGCGGTAGGAAGCGGGGTTGCCGGTGATGTGGCGGCCTTGCGGGTCGTGCGCGATCCAGATCACCGCCGGCACGGTGTCCAGGATGGTTTCCATGTCGGCGGCGCGGGCGCGCTCGCGCGCTTCGCTCTCGCGCAGGGCCGCGTTGGCCTGCTTGCGTTCTTCGATCTCACGTTCGAGCTCGGCAGTACGGGCTGCGACCTGCTCTTCGAGGTGTTCATTTTGGAGGCGCAGCGACTCCTGGCTGGCGCACAGCTTTCGCTTGAGGTGGATGCGTTCCTCGGCCCGGCGCAGCGCGCTCTCCAGCGCTACCTGATCGATGGGCTTGGGGAGGAAATCGGACGCCCCGGCCCGCAGTGCGGCGATCACGTCGTCCTTCTCGCCGTGCCCGGTAACGAGAATGACGTTGGCTTCGGGATCGTGGGCCCGGATTGCCTGAAGCGTCGTCAGGCCGTCCAGGCCCGGCATACGCAGATCGAGCATAACGATGTCGGGCTGCTCATAGTGATACAGCGCCAGGCCGTCTTCTCCACCCTCGGCCGTGTGAACGACGTAGCCCGCCAGCCTCAGCGTGCGGGCGAATGTCTGCAAGACACGTGCGTC
>JAFGOJ010000063.1 GCA_016926575.1 Anaerolineae bacterium
CATACCTCTCCACCGCTCCAAGCCAGAACGGTCATCCCGGCGGATGGTGTGAACGATGGCCCCGCCGCGATAGCGCCGTAAAACGTCGCCGGGACTGGGACAAAGGGTGCCGATCGGGCCAGCGATTCCGTCGTGCCCGGTGCCATATAGAGCACGATCGACTCGGAGACGTTGATCCAGTACCCCTGGCCGAAGGTGAGCGTCTCGAGGTCGTTGACCCAGTCGGGGACGGTGACGTCGTAAACGGCCCAAGGATCGGTCCAATCCGTCGCGTCGTAATGGTAGACGGTGGTGTAGAAGCCGCTGACCGACAGGAGCGCTTCGGTGACGGGGCGCGTGCCCTCAATGGGATAGGAGAAGTTGTTCCACCCAGGCCCAAACAGTGGAATACGGACCGACGCCAGAAGCGCGTAGAACCCCTCCCCCTGGCTGGGCGCCGAGGCCAGGTTGTAGTAGGCATCGAGCACGGTCTGGAGCGGCTGCCAGCCGGTGAGTTCGTCCCAGTAGTAGAGTTCCAGATGGCTTTCGCTCGCCCCAGCTACGAGGACGTCGTTGGGCAGATATTGCATCGACACGGAGCCCTGGGGAAGCGTCACGCCGGGCGAGGCCACCAGGTTGTACCCCTGCCCCACCAGCGTCCGCCCCGCGGGGAGAGGGGGCAGGCCGGCCATGGCCTGGATGGTGAAGAACGTGCCCGGTTCGAAGTCGATGGGGTTCTCGGTGAAAAAGATCATCTGGCCGTCCGGCGAGACGATCGGCGCGCCGCCGGCGCGGAGCGTGCCGCCGCCCGCGCGCAGGGTCCCCCCACCCGCGCGCAGCGTGCCGCCGCCGGCACGCAGCGTACCACCGCCGGCACGCAGCGTGCCGGGATTGCCGCCGATGGCGTAGGGAATCACCGCCTCGCGGCGTGGGTCCGCTTCCGTGAAGGCCTCGTCCACCCAGATTTGGACGTTCCCGGACATCGCCGGCCAGGTGAGGTGGAAGGTCCCCGTGTAGATGCCGTTTTCGAGGGACAGATCAATCGGCTCCTCTCCGTAGCCCAGGTCGGGGAAGAGGCGTGCCTTGAGCGGGGTGATGGGGACGGTGTTGGTGATGGCGATGCCGACCGTGGTCGAATTGACGGGGCGCACCTGCACGATGGGGTTCCAGGTCGTATCTCGCTCCATCGCCAACCGGTCGTCGCCGGGTACAATCGTCTCGCAGCCGAACTGGCCCCGCGAGCGGTCGAAGACGCACAATCGATCGCCGGGCTGGGCGCCGCGGGCGATGATGCGGTTCTGCCCGCCGAAGGGGCTGCCCAGGTTGATTGTGTACTCGTCACGCAGGAGGTAGGCGCGGGCTTCGGAGGACGCGCCGCCCCCGCCGTCGTAATCGATGTAGAAACTGGGGTCGACCAGGGTGTTCGTCAGCGTGTACGGGTCGTGAACGTGAATCATCGTCAGGTCCAAGGACATCAGGGAGGGACCGGGGTTGATCGTGGACGGGGGCATCAGGTCGGGGTACCACAGCCCGATCGTTTCCCACTCGTCGCGGCCCAGGGTCTGGTTGGCCAGCGTGTTGGTACAGCCGGTGGCCCAGGCCGCGTCGGCGGCGACGAACTCGGTGTTGTCAGGGTTGCTGTACAGGTCGCCCATCGCACTGCCGGCGCACGAATCGACCGCCACCAGGTAGCCATTTTCGTCCATGCCGATGTAGGTATCGTCTTGGAAGAGGAGGTAGTGGCTCAGCTCGTGGGCCAGGATGATGGCCCAATCCTCGCCCAGCGACTGGCCGGGCGTGCCGTACCGGTTCCAGGTCGAGCCCATCGCCACCTGGCCGGGCGCGTAGACGATGGTGTCACTGATGACGTTATGCTGCGGGTCGACCGTGTCGGTGAGAACGACGCCGCCCTGGGCGGCGAAGGGGCGCAGACGATTGTTGGCGTTGACCACGACGTGGGCATAGGCCCATTCGTCCGCGTTTTGGAAGACATCGACCTGCCCCAGGGCGATCTGCCCATTGGTGAAGTCGTAGAGGTACTCGGAGGTACGTTGGAGGTTGAAGGCCAGCTCGTCGAGGTAGAGCGAGTCGTTGTGGGCGTCCCACTCCAACGAGACGTCCAGGTTGAAGAGGATCAGGGGGGAGTCGGCGGAGACGACGAGGTCCTGCACACCGGGGGTAGTGACCTGGTGGCCGAGCAGACCGGCCTCGGTGACGGCACCGCTGGTGTAGTAGAGGGTATAAACGTCAGTATGGGTGATAGGAACCATCGCAACAAGCGTGTCGCTGATAGCGATGGTGCCGCGCCCTTGCAGGTAGCCGTTCCCATCAGTGCGGAAGGGAAGGCCGGCGTCGTCGGCCAATAGCGCGCCCCCGGTCGACTGGCCGGCGGGCAGGCGGTAGACGGTAGCAGCGCTGACCGCGTTGCCAGGCGTAGCCGCGCCGCTGTAGACGCGCACCTGGGTGCCGCGCGCGCGAAACGGGAAGGAGGTTGTGGCAACATACGGGTGTTGGTTGGGGAATGGCGCGGTGCCACTGTAGACGTAGGTGCCGCTGATAACGCTGCTCACCGGTTGAGGATAGGCTACCAGGCGCAGGACGACGTCGTCGGATTGGCCGAAGAAGCCGCTGGCGAACGTGTCCCAGGTGTAGACGTGGGTCACGCCGAGGGGGTCCGCCGCCAGGTTGGACGTGACGGTCGAGGAAGCCGCGACCGCCGGGAGCCACTGCCCGCCGCCGTCGGTGGAGTAGAATGCCTCTACCCGGCCCACGCGATCGCTTTCGCCATCCACCAACCGGTAGGTGATGGGAATCAACGGGTCGGATAAGACCTCGGCGGTGGCATAGAGATCGGCCTGGAGCGCGTTCTGCGGCCCAAGGATACGGAGCAAGAAGGGATTGTCGGCGTAGAAAGCGCGCCCCGTCCACACGTTTTCGTAGACCTGATCGACCTGGCCGAAGTTAGCGACGGCCATGTCGAGGTCGCCGTCGCCGTCGGCATCGCCCAGGGCGACGGCCTGAGTAGTGTAGGCGTCTGTGCCAACGTCGTGGATCGAAAATGCGTGGCTGCCACGGTTGACGTAGACTTGATTCGACTGGCCGTCATTTCCCACCACGACGTCGAGCCGGCCGTCGCCGTTGACGTCGCGCACGGCTACGCCGGTCGTGCGGCGCATCTCGCCCGGCGGCGACTGCCAGGCCGGGCTGCTACCCAGCCTGCCGTTTTGGTTCTCGTAGACCTGGTTGACGTCGGCATAGTTGCCCGCGATCAGGTCGAGGTCGCCGTCGCCGTCGGTATCGCCCCAGGCGACGGCCCGCGTGGGCCTGGCATCCGCCGACTCCCAGGCCAGGGAGAAGCCCCCCGCGCCGTCGTTGAGGAAGAGCTGGTTGGGCTGGTTCTCGTTGGCGACTGCCAGGTCGAGGTCGCCGTCGCGGTCGACGTCGCCCCAGGCCACGCTGCGCGTGGCTCGGCTGTCGGGCGAGGTCCAACCGGGGGCAAAGTCGCCCACGGCCCCACCCTGGAGTACACCCTGGTTGAGGTAGAGCTGGTTGGGCTGGCTCGCGTTCCCGGCGACCCAGTCGAGGTCGCCATCGCCGTCGAC
>JAFGOJ010000394.1 GCA_016926575.1 Anaerolineae bacterium
TCTCAATAAAGCGGGGAGAAGATGGGGGTTTTGCGGGCGGCGAAGCCGCCCGCAAAACCCCCATCCCCCACTTTTTGAGAAGATACGTTTCGCCTATTGAAATAGGGCGGGTGGGAGTCGAACCCACACGTCCTTTCGGACAGAGGATTTTAAGTCCACGGCGTCTACCATTTCGCCACCGCCCCTCTTGGCTTGATTATAGCCTGAATTGCCATACGCGTCAACGAAGCTTTCGAGGGGGCAATCGTAGCGATAGCAGGGCGCTTTAGACCTGCTGTGGATCGTCCTAAGCGACTTGAGCGATTCACCAACCCCGGGCGATTGCCTTGCATTCGCGTGTGCGGCTTGTCTGGGCGCTCTAAGGCGTTTTCGCGTCTCTACCACTTCGAAAGCCCCGAGGCGCTTGCGCTTCGCGCTACTTCCCTTATAATTTCTGTGTGATCGAAGTACAAGGGCTAACCAAACGGTTCAAACACGTCACCGCCGTCACCGACGTCTCTTTCACCGCCCGCGACGGCGAGATTATGGGCATCCTGGGACCCAACGGCGCGGGTAAGACGACACTCCTGCGCATGCTCACCACGCTCCTGCCCCCCACCGCGGGCACGGCCCAGATCGACGGGCTGAACGTAAGCCGCCAGGCCGCGCAGGCTCGCCGGCACATCGGCCTGCTGGTCGAATCCGGCGGGCTGTACAGCCGCTTCACCCCCCGCGAACACTTGCTCTTCTACGGACGGCTCCAGGGACTGAACGGGAGCGCCATCGAGGCGCGCGTCCAGAAGGTGATCGATATGCTGGAGATGTCCACCTTCGCCGATCGGCGCGCCGACAGCTTCTCGGCCGGTATGCAGCGGCGCGTGCTCCTGGCCCAGGCACTCCTGCACGATCCGCCCAACCTGGTGCTAGACGAACCGACCGCCAGCCTGGACGTCATGTCGACGCGCACAGTGCGCGCTCTGATCGCCGCGATGCGCGACCAGGGCCGCTGCGTCCTCCTCTCCACTCACCTGATGGACGAGGTGGAACGGCTGTGCGACCGCGTGGTCGTGCTCCACCAGGGGCAGGTGCGCGCCGTCGCCACGCCCCAGGAACTCCAGACCCGCACCGGCGCGGACTCTCTGGAAGAAGCGTTCGTGCGCCTGGTCGGCGAAGACAGCCTGCGCGACGCGCTCTGGCGTCCGCCGGAGCGCCGCCGTTGGTGGCAGGTCTCGAGGCGCAAGGATGCTTGAGACGCTGCGCGTCGTTTTCGTCAAAGAGATGCGTGACCTGCTGCGCGACCGGCGCACGCTCTTCTTCCTGTTCGGTCCGCCGCTCATGCTGCCCCTGCTGGCCATCGCCGCGCTGATGTTGATCACCTGGCAGGTGGAACGCCAGGCCCCCGAAGGCCTGACCATCGCCGTCAGCGGCGGGGAGTACGCGCCCGACCTGCTGGCCGACCTGGAACGGGTCGACATGCTGCGACTGGTCGAGCTGCCGGCCGACCCTGCCGCAGAGCTGCGCAGCGGCACGCTGGCAGCTCTGCTGGTCATTCCCCCAGACACGCAAGCGCGGCTGGCCGCCGAGTTGCCGGTGACCCTCACCCTCACCACCAGCCGCGTGGGGTGGATGCCTATGCTGGCCGACACGACGATTCGCGACGCCATCGCCGACTACGAGCAGGACCTTCTCGCCGAGCGCCTGGCCCGCCACGGGCTGGACGCGGCGTGGATGGAACCGCTGCGCCTGGCTCAGGCTGAGGCTCCCACGGCCGGCATCGTCGCGCCGCCCTCACAGGCAGGCAGCGCCGATTCGGTCACCCGCTCCCTCAACGGGCTGATGGTGCCCTTCCTCGTGTCCTCCTGGTCGCTGGGCGGCGGGCTGGGCCTGATCGCCTACATGACCGTGGGCGAGAAAGAGCACCGCACGATGGAGCCGCTCCTGATTACCGCCGCCGACCGCATGGGCATCGTCCTCGGCAAGATGTCCGTCTCGATGATCGTCTCGCTCATCACCGTGGCGCTGTGGGGCATCTACGGCCTGGGCTACCTGCTGCTGTTCAACCTCACCGCGATGGTGGGGGTCGAGCAGCCTGTCGGCTCCGGCCCGCAACTGCAGGCCTTCGGCGTCGCCGGCGTCTGGCTGCTGCTGCTCATGATCCCGTTGATGACGATGACCAGCGGCCTGACCGCCGCGGTATGTACGTTTGCGCGCAACTACCGCGAGGCCAGTTTGTTTACCACTGTTTTACAGTTGGGGCTACCTGTGGTATCATTTGCAGCAGTATTCATCGCGCCCGCCACGCCCAACCCCATCCTCTACGCCCTGCCCTTCTTCGGCATCCTGGTGGCCGTGCGCGACCTGTTTCTGCAAGGGCTTTCGCCCTGGATGCTGGCCCTGACCGGCTTGACGTCGATCGTCTACGCCGTGCTCTCGATTCTCCTGGCATCCTACGTCTTCTCCCGCGAGGGAGCATTGATGCGGGGACTCTAAACCTGTTGCGTGACGCTTGAAAGGAGACCTACAATGAAAGACCGTTTGCGTTCGTACTGGAAAGCCTTCGTCAACTTCGCCATCATCTTCTCGTTCATTGTCAACTTCGTTCTGGTGCTGGTGCTGCTCCTGGCCATCAGCCCGATCTTCCAGGCCAAAACGGGCATCCTGGAACCGTTGCTGTCCAATCTCGACACGGCGTTCCTGGGACTGGGAGAGACGTACATCGATACGACGGTCAACGTCGACCAGACGATCCCCATCCGGTTCGACCTGCCGCTCAACCAGCCGTTGAACCTGGATTTCGTCCTGCCCATCGAGCAGGAGACGGCCGTGGTCCTGACGCAGAACGTGCAACTGAACCGCCCGGCTCAGTTCATCCTGCCGGGCGGCGGCGGGTCCATCAATGGATCCGTGACACTCGTCCTCCCGGCCGGGCTGCGCCTGCCCGTCATGCTCGATATGGACGTCCCTGTGCAGACCACGATCCCCGTCCAAATGAACGTGCCGGTCGACCAGATGGTGCCGATCCAGATGACGATCCCGGTGCAGATTCCGCTGGGCGAGGCGGGCCTCGACCCGGCCGTGCAGGACCTGCGCAACGTTTTCTCGCCGCTGCGCATCATGATCGAGGACCTGCCCGACACCCCGGCACAGGTGCTGCAGGGCGGGCAGTAAGTGGTCGGTTCGTGAGCCCAAACGATACCCCGCCGGTCTGCGATTACGAAGGCTCCCACTACCGCACCGACTTCTGGGTAGCCGAACGAGCGTACGAGGACGCCGTCGAGCGGGTGGCGCTGGAGGCGCTCCTCCCACCCACCGGCGCGCGCCTGGTCGAGATCGGCGCGGGGTACGGCCGCCTGGTCGATCTGTACCACGGGTACGCGCAGGTGGTCGTTCTCGATTACGCGCGCTCGCAGTTGCTCCAGGCGCGCGAGCGCCTGGGCGACGCAGGCCCGGGGGGGGCACCGCGCTACCGCTACGTCCAGGCCGACTTCTACCGCCTGCCCTTTGCCGCCGGCCTGTTCGACACCGTGGTCATGGTGCGCACGCTGCACCACGCCGCCGACGCGCCGGCCGTCTTGCAGGGCATGAGCCGCATCCTGGGCCCCAACGGCACGCTCCTGTTGGAGTTCGCCAACAAGCGCAACGTCAAAGCCATCCTGCGCTACCTCCTGCACCGTCAGGCGTGGTCGCCCTTCGCCGCCGAGCCGGTGGAGTTCGCCGCGCTGAACTTCGACTTCCACCCACGCTGGATTCGCCGGCACCTGACCGCCGCCGGGCTGCGCGTCGTGCAAACGCGTACCACGTCCCATTTCCGCCTGGGGGCGCTCAAACGGGCCGTCCCCACCGACGTGCTGGTGGCGATGGACCGGCTGTGCCAGCCGACGGGCGCGCTGTGGCAGCTTACCCCCAGCGTCTTCCACCGCGCCCTCGCCCCCGCCGACAAAACGCCCGCCGCCCCAGACGCATTCTTCCGCTGCACCGTCTGCGGTTCGACGCTGCTGGTGGACGAAGGCGAGCACCTGACATGCGTCGATTGCGGCGTGCAGTTCCCTTTCCAGGATGGGATTTACGATTTCCGGGGGGGCAGCCGATGAGCCGCTACGAGCCGTTGTTTGCCGGGCTGGTCTTCAACGAAGGGGGAGAGTCCGCCGAGTCGGTCTACGTGGGCGACGAGGCCTGTTACGCCATCCCAGAGGAGGATTTCCTCTACCACGTCGAGGCCATCGAGGTGGACCGGCAGATCGTCCAGCGCCTCAAGGAGCGCTTCCTGGCGATGAAGGACACGCTGGTCGATGCAGTGATGCAGATGACAGGCAGCGACGACCCCTTCAGCCGCGCCGCCATCGTGCGCAGCCTGGAGAATATGGAGCAGATCCTCGAAGCGCGCGGGGCTGTGACCGAAGATATGCGCCTCGGCCTGTGGATGACCGGTTTCCGCGTGATCGTCAATTTCCGCGGCGAGGTCGTCCACGTCGAGGTGCCGGGATTGGACGGGACGGAAGAATAGGGGCGAGACAGCTCGCCCCTACATGTTTATCCCAACACACCCCACACGCGCGCCCACACCTGGCGCAGCGATTGGGACACCGACCCGTCGCTGAAAGCAGTCACCGGTTGTCCCTGCACCATCGCCTCGGTCACCACCGTGTCGTACGGCACCCGCCCCACGACCTCGATGCCCTGTTCCTGGCAGAACGCGGTGATCTCGTCGGAACGGGCGGGATTCAGGTCGGCCTTGTTGATCGCCACCACCGCCGGTACGCCGAAGTGGTCGGCGGTGCCCAGGATGCGCACCAGGTCGTGCGCGCCGGAGACGGTCGGCTCGACCACCATGAGCGCCAGGTCCGCCCCGCCCACCGCAGAGATGACCGGGCAACCGATCCCCGGCGGCCCGTCCACCAGCACCAGATCGGCCCCCTGATCCGCCGCGGCGACGCGCGCGCGCAGCTTGACCTGGGTGACCAGCTTGCCGGAGTTCTCTTGCCCGGCGAAGAGGTGGGCGTGGAAGAGCGGCCCAAATCGCGTGGTCGAGTGGAACCACAGCCCGGCGCGCTGCTCTTCCATGTGGATGGCCTCGACCGGGCACTGGAAATAACACGCGGCGCAGCCTTCGCAGGCCACCGGATCGACCGTGTACGGGTCGGACGTGACCGCATCGAAGCGGCAGACCGACGCACACGTGCCGCAAGAGGTACACACGTCGGGGTCGATGAACGCCAGTTGCCCCCCGAAGAAGTCGTGCTGCGAGACCTGCTGCGGGTCGAGCACCAGCTCCAGGTTCGCCGCGTCGACGTCGGCGTCGGCCATGACGATCGATAGCTCCTGAGCGGCCAGGTGCGCCAGCGCGGCGGTGAAGGTGGTCTTGCCGGTGCCGCCTTTGCCGCTGAGAATGACCAGTTGTTTCGTCATTGGGACGGCCCTCCGTCGCGCACCAGCCGCTGAAGCGCGGCGTACAGGTCGCGAAATGCGTCTCGATAGTCCGGCAGCGCCGCCACCAGCGGCACACCGTCGGAGTAGGCGGTGGCGATGCGCCGGTCGAGGGGGATCTTCATCAGGATGGGGATGCCTTCGGCGGCGCAGTAGTCGTCGACGCCGCTGTCGCCCACGCCGTCGCGGTTGACGACCACGCCCACGGGCAGGCGCAGTTCGTCGCGGGCCACCGTCACCGCCACGCGCAGGTCGTGCAGCCCGAAAGGCGTCGGCTCGGTGACCATCAACACGGCATCGGCTCCGCGCATCGTCTCGACCACGGGGCACGCGGCCCCGGGCGACGCGTCCAGGATGACGGGGCGGTCGCCGGGGTCGGCGGGGATGACCCAGCGCTTGAGCTCGCGGATGATCGGCACCGCCATCGGTTCGCCGACGTTCAGCGTGCCGTGGGCGAAATCGACCGCGCCCGACCGCCCACGCTCCATCGTGCCGATGATGTCCGGCACCTCGCTGATCGCGCTGACGGGGCAGTTGAGGGTGCAACTGCCGCAGGCGTGGCAGAGTTCGGGGAAAACCATGACCTTCTTCCCGACGACGGCGATGGCGTTGAACTGACACACCTCGGCGCAGCGGCCGCAGTAGGTGCACAGGTCGAAATCGACTTGGGGCACCATCTGGCCGACGTCGCGCCGTTCTTGAAACGCAGGTTGGAAAAAGAGGGCGGCATTCGGCTCCTCCACGTCGCAGTCGAGGAAGAGGGGCGCGTGCACATCGTCTGCCAGGCTGAGCGCCAGGCTGACGGCGACGGTGGTCTTGCCGGTGCCGCCCTTACCGCTGGCTACGGTGACAATCATCGATCACTCACGCGCCAGTGGCGTGCCGCATTTAGGGCACGTTCTTTGATAACAGGGAGCGCCTGTAGCGTGGGCCTCTCTGTGCCCGCAGCGTGGGCAGACGCAAAAACCGCTCGGCCCGGCGGTCTTCGAACCGCCCATACGGCCGGGGCCGCGCCCGCCGCCTTGTCCTCCACCCTGTCCTCTACCTTGTCCTCGTCCCATATTCCTCACCTCCTTGGGCGTAGTATAGCATGCTATGTGCAAAATGTCAATAGATGGCTGCCCCTGCACCCCGCCGGGGAAACGGGAAACCTGCGATTTCCCCGGCCCCCTGTTCCGAAAATAACCGCTCATCCGGCCGTCATGCCCGCGCAAGCGGGCATCCATCTGTACGTAAACTGGATTCCCGCTTGCGCGGGAATGACGTCTTAAA
>JAFGOJ010000395.1 GCA_016926575.1 Anaerolineae bacterium
GACGACGGCGAAGCCCTTGCCGTGCTCGCCGGCGCGGGCGGCCTCGACGGAGGCGTTCAGCGCCAGCATGTTCGACTGCGTGGCGATCTCGTTGACCGCGGCGATGATCTCGCTGATCTGCTGGGTCTGCTCGGAAAGGGCCAGGATGTTCTCGGCGATGCCCTCGACGCGCTCCTTGATCTGTGCCATGCTCTCGATCGATTCCTGCACCGCCCGCTGCCCGGTGCGGGAGACGCCGACGGTGCGTTGGGAGCTTTCGACGACCTCCTGCGTGCGCTCGATGGTCTGCTCGGAGATGGCGCGCACCTCGTCGACGGTGGTGGTGGTCTGCGAGATGGCTGCCGACTGCTCGGTGGAGCCGGAGGCCTGCTGCGTCGTCGCGGCCAGAATCTCGGCCGACGCCGCCGCGACGTTG
Organism: Anaerolineae bacterium; assembly: GCA_016926575.1. GTDB lineage: Bacteria > Chloroflexota > Anaerolineae > B4-G1 > DUEL01 > JAFGOJ01. The sequence continues at coordinate 416 of JAFGOJ010000395.1, forward strand.
TTGGCCGCCTCGCGGATCTTGATCAGCATCGCGCGCACCGACGCGCTCGTTTCCTCCAACCCCATGCCCAGGATGATCAGCGCGTCGTGGGCGTTGTGTTCGTCGACCTCGATGCCCATCCTGAGCGTCATATTGCCCTGCGCGACCTGGGCCATGTACTCGACGTACTTCTGGACCATGGCGTCCTGGTGCGCGCGTTGTTCTTGCTCGCTGCGCAGCATCGCCCGCAGGCGTGCCACCATCTGGTTGAAGGCGTTGGCCAGCACGCCCACCTCGTCGCTACTGCGCACAGTGGCCTGGACGTCCAGATTGCCGTCGGCGATGGCCTGGGCCGCTTTGGTGACGCTGATCACCGGCCTGGCCAGCGACGTGGCGATCCACAGCGCCAGGAAGACCACTGCCACAGCCGCGACGCCGACCATCACCACCAGCAGCGTGGTCAAACTATCGATGGCAGAGAATGTCTCCGATACGTTCTGCGTGGCGACGATGCCCCATTCCAGCCCGACTGCGTTCAACGGTGCGTAGGCGGCGACGATGTCGTTGCCCAGGTAGCCGGTGGTCTCCAACACCCCGCTGCTACCGGACAGCGCCCGCCGGGAGGGTTCGATGTCCAGGCCATTCTCGGCGACGCTGCCCTGGAGCGATGCCTCGACCGAGTGGTCGGCGCTGTCGAGATAGGAATCGGAGCGCATACGCAGGTCCGCTCCCACCAACACCGTCTCGCCGGTCTCGCCCATGCCGGTTCGCTCTTGCATGATGGCATTGATCTGCTCCGTGGGGAGCTGGGCCGCCACGAGCATCTCGATCCGCCCGTTGTAGATGATGGGGTAGGCCGTGAACGCGGCCGGCCTGTTGCTGGGGGCGTAGATGGTGAAGTCAGAGAGGCCCGGTTCCTGCGAGGCCAAGACGTCCTGGACCAACTGGCCCAGGTTGGTGTTGCGGTAGGGGCCGTTGACCAGGTTGGTTTGGTAATCCGCCTCGTGCGCCACAGAGTAGAAAGCGTAGCCGTTAGGGTCGATCAAGAGGATGTCGTCGTAATTGTAGATGGAAGCGTATTCGGTCAGCAGGTCGACGCTCCCTCCGGCGTGGCGGGGCGCGACAACCTCCTCCAAGGCCATTGAGGAGAAGATGGCCCAGTTCAGGCCGGGGATGTCGAGCGGCTGGTAGACGGTGATCTCCAGAGCGCCGGTGCTTCCGATCTTGGTAGCCATGCCCGACGCACCCGCCAGGGCTGCGTCGATGTAGGTGTTGTCGCCGGGGTGGACCTCGCCGACGCTGCCGGTTTTGATCACCCGGTCGCTGCGGTAGCTGGTGAAGCCGTCGACGGACCCCATCAGGTAGGTCTCGCCCGTCTCTCCCATCCCGTCGCGTTCCTGGACAATGGCGCTGAGCGGGGCGAAGGGCAGGTTGAAGGCCAGCACGCCCACCTGGACGGTGCCACTGTAGACCGGCGTGCCGATGAACATCGCTATCTCGCCCTCGTGCGTCTCTTGCGCGTCGGCAATTCTCGTCGTGCCCAGCGGCGTGCCGACCAGTTGCTGGTACAGCGCGGTCAGATTCAGGTCCGGGTGATCGGCGACCAGGTTGGTGCCGAAGATGTCGCACTTGTTGACGGTGTAGACGATGTTGCCGTCCATATCGATCATGAGCAGGTCGTTCAGCTCGTGGATGCGCACGTATTCGGCATACGTAGCGCTCATCGGCGCGTGGGTGGCGCTGTAGGCGCTGCCGTCGCCGGCGTTGTTGAGTTCCGGTTGGCCCTGGTATAGCGATTGGACGGCGTCGCTGCCGAGATCGTTGAACGCGGCAGACAGATCGGCAATGGTCGGTCCGAGACCCTTTCGGCTGGCCGCCTCGATGATGTCCTCGGTCCATCCGTCGAACTGGCGGGTGATGGCGTTGGCCTTCAGCGCGGTGACGGCCGTCAATCGATTCAAGCCCTCATCGCGCAGCGCGCCGACCACGTTGGCCAGGCTTTGCATATCGACCTGCCCGGCTTCTACCAGATAGTCGCTCACCCATTGTCGTTTGATGGCCAGCACGGCTTCCATCTGGTTGAAGGACGCCGTGCGCAGCGCGTCGCGGGCCTGGGTGTAGGAAAGAGCAGCGATGAAGACCAGGGGAATCAGGGACATCGCCAGGAACCCCACCAACAACTTTCCGCGCACTGAGCGGAAGAAAGAAATCGAGCGAGACGTATTTTCATTCATGCGAGCCTCCGTTTCGAAGCCTTGACCGGGCACGTGTGTTCGACAGCCATTACTTTTCGCTCGTCGCAGAGACAATCTCCGACAGCCGCCGCGCCAGATCGTTCAAATCCTGAGCCGCTTTCTCCGCCTGGCGCGTGCTGGAGAGGCTCTGCAGCGTGGCCTGGTTGATGTTCTGCATGGCCAGGGCAATCTGCTCAACGCCCGAGGCCTGCTGCTGCCCGCCGGCCATCACTTGCATGGCCGTCTGGGCGAACTCCTCGATGGTGTTGGAGAGCTGGTCGATCACCTCGCGCATCCGTGAAACCAGGCTCACGCCCGCGTCGACGACCTTGATGCCCTCCTCCGTAGCCATGACCGTGCCGGTGATGCCTTCCTGCACGTCCATGAGGATGCTGCGCACCTGCACCGTGGCCTGCTTCGACTGCTCGGCCAGGGTGCGCACCTCGGCGGCGACGACGGCGAAGCCCTTGCCGTGCTCGCCGGCGCGGGCGGCCTCGACGGAGGCGTTCAGC
>JAFGOJ010000396.1 GCA_016926575.1 Anaerolineae bacterium
CGCCATCACCGCCGACGTCCCCGCCGAGGGAGCGCCGAGGCCGATGACGGTGCGGCCTGTGGACGAGGCGGACAGGCAGGTCACGGTGCTTATGCCGATGAGCAGGTAGAAGGCTGGATGGCGAACAGAAGCAAGCCTCACGGAGTGGCCGTGATGGGATACATGGTCTACCACGGCTACACCCCCGACTTCACGCCTGAGCAACTGGCCAGGCACGCGGGGGTCAGATTGTACCCGGACGGCCACCCCGGCCGGGAACACGAGTCGCCGTGTCCCGACGGCGGCCAACATCGGCTGATCCCGGCCGCCGGCCCCCTGGCGGCCTTCCGGCGCAACCACTGGCCGGTGCTGGAGGAGGCGGCATGATAGCCGCTTGCGCCCTATCTGCCCTGCCTGCGCAGGCAGGCGACAGGCAGGCCCCGGTCGCCCGACAGCCGCCGCTGCTCACCCTGGAGCCGGTCGAGGAGGAAGGGGCGCAGCGCGCTGCGCCCGTACTCGTGCGTCGCCGGTGGCGCAGCCGGGTGCGGTCGGAGATCGTCGTCGCCGACGAGAAGTGGGACCTCCCGGTGTTGCGCTGGGCCGACGCTCACCCGGTCGTCTACGACGTAGTAGAGCCGGGCAGCCGATCGCGGGCCTACGGGTTTGGCGCTTGCAGCCACATCGGCTGGGCGCAGCGCGGGCAGGACCCGGCGGCGACCTTCGAGCGGGTCAGGACCGTCTACGATGACCTACACGACCCCATCAAAGGGCGGCTGGATGTACGCGTCCGCGGCATCTTCCAATGGCGGGCGCAGTTCACGCTCGACCACTTTGGAGAGCGCGGCTTTGCCGGAGGGACGTTCTGCACGCTGACCGCCAGGGGCGCGCACGGAGACGTACTGACGATGGATTACACCTCGGAGCTGCTGGACGACGTGGCCCTGCGCTTCGCCGCGTGGGCCGACCGGTGCCGCAGCCCGGTTGCCGTCGTCCTCGCCAGGGGCCGGCAGGAGGTGCGCCGATGGGATTGGGAGACGGAGATGCTGCCGCGCTTGAGATCGGTAGGAGGTGAAGATGTTTCCAACTGAGAGCCAGGTTATCGCCGCCGCCGTCGAGGAGATGACAGCGGCGGCAGCCGCCCAGGGTTTCCAGCCCGATGGCGGCTGCTGGCGGACTGGGACAGTCCGCGCCTACTTTGCGCCGAGCGAAGCAGGAATCGTCCCGCCGCGCCACGTCGGCAAGGTGTGGGCGATCGTGCTCGCCCGGCGCGACGACGAGTACGCCAACGTCGTCGCCTGGGGGAAGGTGCAGGGGCCCCTGCAGGCCCGGGTGCGCGAGCCGGGAGGCTACGACGCGGTCGTGGCCGAGGGCAAGCGGCTCGTCGCCGAGAAGCAGGCCCGCGGGTATCGCTCCGGGTACGCGGAGATGCTGGCCGAGCAGGGCTGGCGGGTGTAGGTTCAGGTGAAAGTGCAGGCATTGTTCCCGGCGCTGGCTTTCCTGCTACTCCTGGCCGGCTGCCGCGAAGCGGTTGCCCCTGCCGCCGTGGAGGTTGTGCCGACCATTCCGGCCACCGGCGCGATCACGGCAGACGTGCTGATCTGCCCGCTTTCGGACGGGTCGGGCGTGCTCACGGCCACCCAGGTGATCTCGACGACAGAAGGGTGGAGCGTGATGGGGAGCATCACAGGACTCGTGAATGGCGAGGTATTCACCGTGACCACCCCGGCGACGATCGCGCCGGAGGCGTGCCCGGCCGGTATCGTGACGACGGCCGACCGCTGACGGTTCTGGCCTGCTTGCTGTACAGGCGGGCATAGGCAGCGACGTCCGGCAGGTCATCGACATCCCAGACAGTCGCCGGCCCCAGGAAGTGTCACCCTGGTACGGCGGCACGGTAGAGACATTCGTCGTCGAGTGCCCGGCCGCCGGCGCCGGGCTGATCGAGCCGGAGTAATACGAGAGCAAAGGAGACGAGATGCAACAGGTTCAGATGCAACTGAAGAGCCTCCGCGAGCACCCGGCGCAGATGCGCACGCGGATGGACGTCGAGGAAATGGCGCGGCTCACGCTGCAGGTCCACGAGCGCGGCCTGGACGCACACCAGCCTGTGGTCGTCGCCGCCAACGGCGACGGCACGTTCCGCGTCGTGAGTGGCCACCGGCGCTGGCTGGCCGTCCTGCTGGCCCACGAGGTCAGGGCGCGGCTGGACGGAAAGAAGAAGGCCACCGTAGACCTGGACTTTGTGTACCGGGTGGTCCTGGACTGCGCCTCTGCCCAACCCACGGAGGTTGCGGTGTGTGCCCTCTGTGGCGCGGTGCTGGAAGGGGGCGAGAGTGCGGAGGGATGGTGCCCCACTTGCGAGAACTGGACCGAGGTGCAGGTCGAGCAGCGCAGCATCGTCTCGCCGTCTGCGCTGATGGGGCTGTATGGCCCGCTAAGCGAGCGGTACGGCGAGGATAAAATCCCCGTCGTGCTGTTCGAGGGCGGCGAGAAAGAGGAGATCCTGGCCCTGCAGGCGGCCAACTTTGGCCAGGAGACGCCCGACCTCTTGGGGCAGGCGCGCAGTTACGCCGCCGCCGTGCAGGCCGGGGCGACGGCCGCCGAGATCGCGGCGAACACTGGGCAATCCGCCGCGCGGGTGGAGGCCGTGCTGGCGCTCTCCGACGCGCCGCAGGAGTTGGCGCAGGCCATCGTCGCCGGGGACATCGCCCTGGGGATCGCCGCCGAGGTAGCTCGCCTGCGCAAGAAGGCGCAGCGCGAGGGGATCACGCGCTACGTCCTCGAGCGGGAAACCTGCACGGTGGAAGAAGTCCACGACGTCGTCTCAGCCCTGCGCAAGTGGCAGCCGCCGGCCGTCTCGCTCGACCCGGAGATGACGCCCAGGGAGCGCAACCACGCCCGGCTGCTGGCTGCGCTGTGGGCAGATGCGGAGAAGCGTGATCCCACCCGGGCCTGGCGCGCGGCGGCCTGGGCCATCGTCACGTGCAGCATGCGCCTGGAACACCTGGACGTACAGGGCGACGAGAGGGAACTCTTGTACCAGTCGGCGCCGGAAGCGCGCTGCGAGAACTGCCAACTGCGCGACCTGCTTCGCGCCGCCCCGCCTTTCCGCTACCCCCACTACGCCTGCCAGCAGGCCGAGAACCCAGGGCCGTGCTTCGACGGCGTGTTTGGGCAGGACCCCTTCTACGCGCAGGTGCCCTTTGGTTGGGAAGAGTATCCGGGGGTACAGCGCGTGCGGAACACACCTGCCTGCCTCAGCGCGGAGGACTTGCAACAGGCCGTCCAGGCCGCCGCCCGGGCTGCGGAAGACGAGAGTGAAACGGCAAGTCCACCGGTCGCCCCCGGTGCGTGCGGTACCGGCAATGCCGTGAGCAAGCCCTCCGACGTCGCCGATCAGCGGACACTCATCCGCTCGTACATGGAACAGCATGCACAGATGAGCGGGGCGCGCCACCCGTTGGCTACCCGCTGCGAGATCTGCCGCTACCGGCTGGACGGCAGCCCCACCAAGGACCCCGGCGTGCCCCCGTGCCAGTGGGCGGCGCGGCGGCGCTGGGTCGAGTTCCTGGTGCGCGCGCCGGCCGACGGAAGCGGCCCGGAAATCCCGCTCTGCCGCCAGTTCGCGCCCGTGCCCACCTGGAACGACCTGCTCCCTGCCCATCCGTCGCCGCCCGGTATGCCCCGCGAGTGGATGGCGGCCACGATCGAGGCGATGACAGGGGCGGTCGAGGAGCGGGCCTACGGCTCGGAGAGCCGGATGGTGTGCGAGTTCCTCACCGGCCGCACGCTCAAGGCCGGCGAGTCTCACAAGGGCTGGTTCCTGGAAAAGCTGAGGGCCGAGGTCGGCAACCTCTCCGACGGCCAGTTGTGGACGCTCGTCACGTGGGTGACGGCCGACTGGATGAGGCATTCCGGCCGGAGAAGGCAGTACCTCCTGCCGCTCCCCGATGGGCGGGTGCTCTGCTATGCCGACCGGACGTGGCGCGTCCAGCCTCCTCCTGAGCCAGGGCCGGTCGGGGTCGAGCGAGAGGATGAGACAGCGGAGGAGGCGTAGGGTCTCCTGTCGCGAGAGCGCGGCGCCGGGCTGCCGAGCGTGCGCCCTGGCGCCGCGCCTCGAAGGGAGTCTGAGGTGTCGTGCGATGGACGAGAAGGACGAGTTGTACAGGATCGCTCAGGAACTGGAAGCGTTCCTTCCTGGCTGGTCGCTGAGCTGGGACCCGGGCGAGCGGCCGCGCTTTGCGCTGTTCGAGGGCCCCGACGGAGCCGGGTTCTACGTCGAGCTGGACCGGCGCACGAACCCGGCCCGGCTGGCGGTTCATGGCCGCTATCCAGCCCCTTACTGCCCCGACCCCGCCAGGCGGCCGCGGATCACCGTCGGCAGTGCCCGGCCTGTAGAGGCTATCGCCGCCAACGTCCAACGGCGCTTCCTGCCCGCCTACCTGGCGCTCTACGCCCAACTGCGTGAGCGCCGGCAGCGCGCCGAGGAGCTGGAGCGCCGGGACGCCGCGATCCGCGCTGATCTGGCCGCCATCTTGGGCGAGCGAGTGGGCGACGACGGCGTCATCCGCTACTCGAACAGCGGGGGCAAGCCCGTCGGCAGTCGCTACATCTACGGGCGGATCGATGTCTCCGGCGAAGAGGTCAGGTTGGATCTCTCCGGCGTCCCGGTAGAGACCGCCCGCGCCGTGTGCCGGCTGCTGGTGGAGACTTCGGCGAGGGCTTCGGGTGAGCGGCTCGACTGAGCTCGCCGAAGTCCTCAGCCGAACCCCTCAGTCGAGCCGATGAAGCGGGAGTAGGGCAATGCCTGCGACGCCTCTATGGGTCGAGCTCGACCTGGAGACCTGGGAGCCGGCATCCGTCTTTGACCGCTTCCCGGAGTTGCGGGAGTTTGCGTACGACACTCCCTCGGGTACGGCCCGCGTGGTCGGCGTGGATGGCTGCTTTCCGGCCACGCGCGTGCTGGTCGAGTCGGATAGCGGGTGCAGGTGGAGCGTGGACGCCGAAACGCTGGCGCGCCTGGCCGCAGGAAGGAGCGAGAGGTGAAGCTCGGCGACGTATACCCTGGCACGCTGGTGCGCCTGGCGAGCGGGCAACTCGTGGTGGCCGCAGTCGGGCCGGGGCGCTGCCTGCCCTGAGCGGCTCGACTGAGCTCGTCGAAGTCCTGCCGAAGGGGGCGCCGATACGTGATGCAGGAGACCGGTGTCGTACTGGACACGCAAGCCGGCCAGACGGTCGAAATCGTGGACGTGGCCTGGTCGGCCCGGCTGGCGCCGCTGCTGATCCGTCAGAACCTTGCGGCCCGAGAGGAAAAGAGCGCACAGGAGGAAACGGCATGAACCAGAACGCAACAATAGAGGGACAGGACGGTCCCCGGACGGCACTCTGTCCACCCGATCTGGAGACGCTGATCGAGTGGGAGGCCGAGGGCGGCTGCGAGGCTGCCTGCCCCGAGGGGTGCTGGGTCGAAGCGGACGGCTATTGCCCTCACGGCAAACCCTCGTGGCTGATCGTGCTGGGGCTGATCTGAAAGCCCTTGCAGTGGACGGAAGCGCCGGGTTGCACGCCGCAGCCCGGCGCTTTGCGGTTGGTATGTGGAACGCATACACGGAGGCAAAAAGCGTGAACAAGTACCAGATGCAGCGGGCGTTCATCCTCACCGTTGCCGGGGGCATCGTGGCCTTCCGTTCGGCTGAACGCTCACGGCGAAGCCTGGCACTGGCAGGGGTGTGCAGCCTGCTCGGCTTGTGAGCGGTAGAGAAATCTACCGCCGTGTTCGTGCGACGGAGGCGCCGGGTCTATCAAGGCCCGGCGCTTCGTGTCTCGCGCGCGAGACCGATTCGGAGGTGTCTATGATCCTGGCAAGTGACCACGCCACGGTTTACACAAGTATCGTGGTGGCCAACCACACTCAACAGGTCGTCCTGCTCTCGATGGCCGGCCCCAGGACGGCGGTCAAGGCCATCTACGCTGCCCTGCGCTCTAACCACCACCCGTGGCTCAAGCTGTACGGGGAGAGCGGCGTGGAGCCCACCGCCGTCGTGCGCGGCGCGGAGCGCTACCGGGTGCGGGCGACCCCGCTTCCTTCCGTGCGGGGCGTGCAGATGGTGCTCGTCGCCCACGACGAGCGCGCCCCCGCCGGGGCCTTCTACGCCCTCCCCGGCGAGCCTGCCGACCAGGCCCTGGTGCAGGCGCTGGACGGCGACTCGCGGCTGGTCGTCCCCGTCCTCCCCGGGTGGGGCGATTACCTGCTGCGCGAGGCCCAGGAGACGCCAGCGACCTTCCCCGACGAGTGCCCCGATGCCCCGGCCCGCCTGGTCGAGCCGCTGCAGGTGCACGGCGACCTGCTGGCCGAGGCCTACGTCTACGCCCGCGACAACGACGGCTGGCTGGCACTGGTGGACCGGGGGCTCAAGTCCGGCGAGATCGCGCTGGACCGCGCACTGAGTGCGTCGAAGAAAGGAGCTGACCGATGAGGTTAGCAGGTCAAGAAAAGATGGGGTATTACCCCACGCCAATCAGCCAGGTGGCTCTGGTCGCCTCCTGGCTGGGCGTGGAGCCGGGCAAGCCGGTGCGCCTGCTCGACCCGTGTGTAGGAGAGGGCGAGGCGCTGGCGGCGCTGGCTCGTGCCTTGGTACAGCAGGGCGCGCGGGTGGAGACCTGGGGCGTCGAGCTCTCGCCGGGGCGGGCGGAGAAAGCGGCCGCCTGCCTGGACCGCGTCCTGCCTACCGCCTGGGAGCAGGCCCACGTGGCCGACGGCGCCGTTTCGCTGGCCTGGTCAAACCCTCCGTATGACAACGAGGGACTCGGCGACAGCCGCCGCCAGGAATGGACCTTCCTCAAAACCTCTACGCCAGCGCTGATGCCCGGCGGCGTGCTGGTCTACATCGTCCCCGAATACGTGCTCCGCCGGCATCGGGACATCCTGCGCCACCTGGCCGGGTGGTACCGGGACATCCGCGTGTTCCAGTTCACGCCGGAGGAATACGAGGCCTTCAGCCAGGTCGCGCTCGTCGGCGTCAAGCGGGAGGCGTACCATCACCCAAAAGACGCCGAGGTCGCGGCCCTGGCCGATATTGCCTCTCCTGTCCTGGCTCCGCCCGATGGAGCGCCCGCCTACATCGTCCCAGAAGCGCCAAAGATCTCCACCAATGCCTTCTACTACACTCCCACCACTGCCGCCGACTACGCCCGCGCCGTGGCCTGGGAGGGCATCTCCGTCCCCGACCTGGTGCGTGGGGAGGCGCGGGAGCAGGACTTTCGCCCGGTGATGCCGCTCAAGAAGGGCCACCTGGCGATGCTCCTCAGCGCCGGCCTGGCCGGGCAG
>JAFGOJ010000397.1 GCA_016926575.1 Anaerolineae bacterium
GCAAATGGGCCTGGGTCAACGCCTCAGGCGGCCCCCCTTGTTCCGCCCGGTCTCCTGACCGGGCGGAACGGCGGGTCGGGAGACCCGCAACGACAGGGGCCATTTTCGTCCATCAGTTGTGAGCGCAGCGATCAAGGTCTCTATTACGAAAATAGAGCTTGTTCCTGTGGTGGTAGGCGCGCGATTCAATCGCGCGCCTACCACCACCAGACAATGTACTCCTGCCGGGTCCGTGACCTGGCGGTGGCGCGGGTCCACGACCCGCGCCGAGCGCGGAGTAAAGATGTAAGCCGTAGGGCCGCGACACGCGTCGCGCTACGGTTTTCCCCTTCCCATTACAAAGGGGTTAAGGTTAGGGGTCAATTTGAAATATGCTGTTGACGCCCGCAAAACAGGTAGCTATACTGAAAATGGGGGTGGAAAGGAGGGGATATGTCACGCTTAGGAGGGGTATCGTTTCTATTGTTGGTAGCGTTGGTTCTGTCGGGGCTGGTCCCAGGGTTTCTGTCTGCCGATCCTGCGATGGTCGAACCGCTCCCTCCCTCGGAAATCGTCGATGGGTGGGCGGGGTTGAGTTATACGTTCCTCCGTGACCCCGCCACCGGGACGGGGCGGCCTTATCTTTCCCCGGCTTATGAGACAGGAGCCCGCTGGGACCGCTTCGACTTTGCCTGGCCGGTGATCGAACATCAGAATAACGCCTGGGTTTTCGGGCCGCACGACGAATTGATTGCCGATCTGCACGCGGCCGGGTTCGAGAACCTGGTCGGGATTCTGCTCTGGACGCCGGAGTGGGCGTCGACCGCGCGCGGGGAACCTGCCCCAACGTCCTTGGTGCCTTCGGCGTGGGCCTCGCCACCACAAGGGCTCGACCTCGACTGGTACGATCCCGATAACCACTGGGGGAATTACGTCTACAACGTGGTCTCCCACTACGGCGATCGCATCAAATACTGGGAGATGTGGAACGGGGCCGAGTGGGATTACTTCTGGGCCGGAACCGACGCGCAGTACGCCCGGCTGCTGACGGTGGGATACCAGGCGACGAAGGCCGCCTGTCCCGATTGCCAGGTGCTCTTCGCCGGGGTGCGCTATTGGGACGATCCCGCCTTTTTCCAGAACGTGATTGACATCTTGGCGGCCGACCCCGACGCGCCGGACAACGCCTACTACTTCGACATCATGTCGGTGCACCTCTTCGGCAATTCGGACGACCCCTACTCTGTCATCGTGGACGCCATCCGCCCAGGGATGGGGCTTGCGTCCGACCATCCCATCTGGCTCGCCTCGGCCGGCGTGCCGGTGTGGGACGACGCGACGGTCGATCCAGACCCCGCCCGCTACGATGGGGCTGCCACCGAGCAAGAGGCGGCGGCCTACGTGATCCAGTCCTACGCCAACGCCCTGGCCGCCGGGGTAGGACGGTATTTCCTGTTCCGTACCAACGACGACTGCCCCGACCCGGCGCAGTGTGAGGGATATTTTGGCGTGATGCGCGACGATGGATCCCTGCGCCCCGCCTACGTCGCTTATCAAGTCGCCACAAGGATGTTGACCTCGCCCACCTTCACCACGCGCACGTCCGGCGACAACGTCACCGACGTCTCGCTGTGGGGCACGCCCCATGGCAAGGTCGGCGTGGTGTGGAGCACTGACCCCACCACGCGCACCTACGCATACACCGCGACGATGCCCACGGCTACTCTGGTCGACCGCTGGGGCGTCACCCAGACGATCTCCGCAGTAGGCGGCGTCTATACCCTGACGTTGCCGGGTGCTACAGCGTATACCGAGGACGCGGCGCTTCGCCGCACCTACGTCATCGGCGGCGATCCGTGGATCGTCGTCGAGACGGAGACGGCCAACCGGCCGCCCACGTCGACCGTTCACCTGCTGCCAGAGCTGACGTACAGCACGACGTTCACCGTCACCTGGGAGGGAGCGGACGATGAATCTGGGGTCTGGTTCTACGATCTCCAGGTGCGAGACGGCGAGGAAGGCGAGTGGGTCGGTTGGCAGGATTCGACCACGCAGACCGAGGGGCAGTTCACCGGTGCGTGCAGGCACACGTACTGTTTCCGTTCTCGCGCGACAGACCGGTTGGGCAATCAAGGGGAATGGCCCGAGGAACCGGAGGCGTGTACGACCATCGACCTCACCGAATTCAACTTGACGGTGGGCGAGGTGTTCGGCGATGCGAACGACAACGGGGTACGCGACGGCGAAGAGGTGACGCTGACCCAGGTCGCCTTCCACTTTCTGGATGGGATGGACGTCGACGTGGTAGCGCCGGGGATAGGCGCATCCTGGACCTTCACCGCGGCGTTGCGGGCGGGGGACTACACGCTGCTGGTCTATCCTGCCGGGGGATTCTCGCTGGCGATGCCCTGGTTGCCGGTGCGGTACCCGGTCACGCTTACGGCCGAACCGTTCCACACGATGACGGTCGCGTCGTTGGGGTTGCCGCCGGCCAAGCGCGTCTTTCTGCCGCTCGTTTTCCGACAATAGGTCGTCACGTCTCAATCACCCCCATCTGACGCAGCGTCTCCAACAGTACCGCATCGGCGAACGCGTCTTTCGGGATGAACTCGATCGCGCCCACCTGCAATCCCAGAACCACGGCTTCGCGGTCGTCGTGGCGTGTGAACAGGATGACCGGGATGTCCGCCGTCGTTTCGATGCCCTTCAACTGCTGGCAGACCTGAAACCCGTTCAGTTCCGGCATCTCCAGGTCCAGGATGATCACGTCAGGGATCGTCTGCCGGGCAAGCTGGACGCCGGCTTTGCCGTTGTGCGCCAGCAAGACCTTGAGGCCCTCGCTCTGTAGCAACGTCTGCAAGTGCATAGCTTGAGTTGGGCTATCTTCGACGATCAAGATCGATTTGGTGGTTTTGCTCATTGTTCTCTCCTTCATCCCGCCCACTTGATCGCGGTGACCTTCACGTCCTTCGAAGGCAGTGTCTCGATGTTCAACTCGTCGACCATCAGCATCCATTTGGTATCTTTCAACGCGTTCAGTGCCGGCGCGCAATCTTCTGGGGCGATCAACAAACACACCACGTGCACGCCGGTTCGTTTCGCCTCGTCCTTCAAGAAGTGGACGTCGATGCGGCCCTGGTGCCGTTCCCCCATTCTGAGGGTTTGGGCGAGCGAGGACGTCGCCAGGGAGATGCGGGCCTGGTCGGCCGTGTTGAGGCCCGCGCCGCGCGCCAGATTGCGCACGCGCATACGCGCCTGGATAATGTCGGAGTGATTCTTAACGGTTATGCTTAAAGTGTCATCCATAGGACTTCTCTTCTCCACGTTTTGCCAGTTGAGCCAGAATGAACGCGATGTGATCGGGTGAGAGAATGCGGCCGACCGCCCGGTTGGCGACGGCCTCTTTCGGCATGCCGTAGACGATGCAGCTTTCCTCGTCCTGGGCAATCGTCAGCCCGCCTGCCTGGTGCAGCGCCTTCAATCCGTCGACGCCGTCGTCCCCCATCCCGGTCAAGATGATGCCCACCGCGCTCGCGCCGTACGCGCGCGCCAGCGAGTGGAACAGGTAATTGGCCGAGGGCCGCAGCCCCTTGTAGGGCTGCCCCTTGTAGAGCTCGATCACGCGGCGGACGTTGACCTGCATGTGATAGTCGTCGGGCGGCATCAAGACGCTGCCCGCCTGTGGACGGTCGCCGTGGCTGGCCAGTGCGACGCGCAGCGCCGTCTCGCCGTTGAGCCATTCCGCCAGGCCGGTGGCGAAGCCGTCGGTGACGTGCTGCACGATCAAAATCGGGATGGGGAAATCCGCCGGCAGCGGCCGCAGCAGCTTCGCCAGCACCCCCGGCCCGCCCGTCGACGCGGCGATGCCGATCATCTGCACCTGTTGCTGCGTCTCGGGGCTGATGTCGACGGCCGCCGAGGCGCTGCTCACAGCCGGCTGTGCCGGGCGCGGGTGCGCAGGGTCCCACCGCCGCACGACCGACACGCGCGCCATCGCCTTGACCGACTTGACCAGCCGCTCGCACGTCTCCGGGTCCATCAGCCCAGGCTTCTTCACCGCCGTCAGCGCGCCCGCGCGCAGCGACTCGAACGCCATATCGACGTCCTTGCGCATCAGGCTGGCGGTCACCACGACGATCGGCGTGGGAATCTCCCGCATGATGCGCCGCGTCGCCTCCAGCCCGTCCACTTTGGGCATACTGATGTCCATCGTGACCACGTCGGGCCGCAGCCGGCTCACCAGGCGGATGGCGTCTTCACCGTTGCCGCCCGTTCCTACCACTTCCATCTCCTCGTCCGCCTGGAACAGGGCCACCAGCAACTCGCGCGCGGTCGGCGAATCGTCGATCACGACGACGCGTATCTTTTCACGCTTCTTCTGCAACACGGTCTTCCTCCGCAGCGGCAATGTCGTCGAGTATGTTCAACTGCCGTAATGTCTCCAGCAGCACCGGGCCGGAAAAAACGTCCTTGGGGATGAAATCCAGCGCCCCCAACGTGATGCCCCGCGTCAGCGTGGCCGGATTGGCGTGCGCGGTGAGCATGATGACCGGTATGCTGGCCGTCTGGGCGTTCTCTTTGAGGTGCTGGCAGGCTTCGAAGCCGTCCATCCGCGGCATCTCGATGTCCAGCACAATGGCGTCCGGCAGGTTCTGCTGGGCCATGAACACCCCCACCTGCCCGTCTGGAGCCCACAGTACCTTCAGGCCCGCCTTGGCCAGGGTTTGCTGGAGGGCCAGCATCTGCGCCGGACTGTCCTCCACAATCAGGATGGTCTTCTCCTTGAAATCCATTCCGTTCATATCCTTCATAAGTTGTAACTGCTCAGCCTTTCCGCCGGCGGGTCATTGCGAGGGCGCGTTAGCGCCCGAAGCAATCCCCACAACGCGGTGAGGAGATTGCTTCGCGGCCCCTTCGACTTCGCTCAGGGCAAGCTCTCCGGGCCGCTCGCAATGACTAGAGTGAGCAGTTACCATAAGTTTACCTGTAACTCACCCTTGAAAATGGCGAGAAATGGTAATTGCTCGGCTAGATGAGCTGCTCGATCGTCTCCAACAGGTTGTTCTGGTCGAAGCTGCCCTTGGTGATGTAGGCGTCGGCGCCACATTCGATGCCGTGCGCCTTGTCTTCGAGCGACTCCAGCGACGTGACCAGGATGACCGGTACGTGGGACATCTTGGGGTCGTTCTTGACCCGCTCGGTCAGTTCGAACCCGTTGATGCGGGGCATCGCGATGTCGGAGACGATCAGATCGGGCACGCCATAAGTGGCGATGGCGTCCAGTGCCTCCTGCCCGTCCGTGGCCACCTGAATGCTGTAGCCGACGGCCTCCAGGATGTTCTTCTCCAGCGTGCGCGTGGTGATCGAGTCGTCTACGATCAAGATGCGCTGCTGGGCGCGTTTCTTCGCCGGAGAGGTCGCGACGGTCTGCGCGTCGAACACCGAACGGCGCTCGCCGCCCAGGGCCAGCTTGATCAGGTCGGCGACGTTCAAAATCAGCACCACCTCGCCCGTGCCCATCACCGTCGCGCCGGCGACGCCGCCCACGCGCGAGAGTTGCTTGCCCAGGTCCTTGATCACCACTTCCTGCTCGCCGGCCAGCTCGTCGACGGCAAACGCCATGTGCCGTTCGGCCGCCGCCAGGATGACCACCGGGATGCGGGCGGCGTAGTCCTGCATCTGCACCCGTGGCAGCCCCAACACGTCGTTCAGCCGCACCAGGGTGATCGGCTGGCCCTTGTAGCGCACCGTGTCGTACCCTTCGAGGGAGGCGATCTCGCTCGGCCCGACGTGCATGATGTACTCGACGTTGTTGAGCGGGATAGCGAACCGCTGGTGAGAGACGGTGACGAACAGCCCGCGCGAGCTGGTCAGCCGCAACGGCAGGATCAGGGTGAAGGCCGATCCCTGGTTGGCGCGCCACTCGACGTTGATCCGCCCGTGCAGCGCCTCCACGTTCCGCCGCACCACGTCCAATCCCACGCCGCGCCCAGAGATGTCGGTGACGATGGGGCTGGTCGAGACGCCGACGCTGAAAATCGCCTCGCGCAGATCGGCCTCGCTCAACGTTTCGGGGTCGATGCCGCGCCGGCGCGCCACGACCTGGCGGATCGAGGCCTCGTTCAGCCCGGCTCCGTCGTCGGAGATGCAGATGAGCACGTCGTTGCCCAGGTTCTCGGCGCTCAGCGTGATCGTGCCGCAGGCCGGTTTCCCCCGCGCGATGCGGTGCGCGGGCAATTCCAGGCCGTGGTCCACAGCGTTTCGCAGCAGGTGGATCAGTGGATCCTTGATCTGCTCCAGCACGCGCTTATCCAGCTCCGTCTCTCCGCCCACGATCTCCAGCCGCGCCTCTTTGCCGGCCGCCTGGGCCAGGTCGCGCACCATGCGCCCGAAAGAGCCGGTGATGGTGCTCAGGGGCAGCATCCGCACGCGTTTGATCTCTTCCTCTAGCTCGTCGATCACCAGCGACATGTTGATCGTGTCGTTGGCGTACTGGCGCGACAGGTCGTTGACCAGCGCGTTCAGGTCGCGCATGCGTTCCTGGCTCGCGCCGACGTACCGCAACAGGTGGAAGGTCTCTTTCCCCAGCTTGCCGTTGCCGCGCTGAGAAACCCGCAGCACGTCTCCCTTCCACGGCGTGCGGCCCACGCTCTGACGCACCATTTTCCCATACGTGCTGCGCACGGTCAACCAATCCCGCTGCCACTCGGCCAGGGCTTCCTGCACCTGGTGCATCTGGTCCAGGCGCTGTTCGGCGCGAATCTTGGTCACGAGCAACTCGCTCAACTGGGCCATCAGCGCGTCCAGCTTGCCGACGCTGACGCGGATGGTCTCGTCGTTCTGCTGCCGTCCGGCGGCGTTCTTTTGCGCGGGTTGGCTGGCCTGTCCGTTGGTGAAGGCCGCCTCCAAGGCCGCCGGCGCGTCGCCCGCGTCGGCCGGCGGGGTAGGCGGAACGGTGCGCGCGTCGACGCCGGCCCACGCCGCATCCAGCCGCCGGTCGATGGGCGCCGGCTTCGGCGGCGTTTCGGGCGTGTCCGCTTCCTCCGGTGCGGGCGGTGTGGACGGCGCGGCGGCGTGCACGGCGCTCGCGGCGCGCGCCGCCTGCATCGCCGTCAGCGCCTGGAGCGCCTCCAGCGGTGGCGTGGTCTCCCCCGCCTCGTACGCGGCCTGGACGGTCTGGATGGCGTCGAGGGCCTGGTAGCAGGCGGTGAACAGGCCGGCGTTCAGCGCGATGGCGTCGTTCTGCATGTCGGACAGCACGCTTTCGAGGGCGTGGGCCAACTGCTCGACGGCGGTCACGCCGACCGCGCGGGCGGCCCCCTTGAGGCTGTGCGCCGCACGGAAGACGTTTTCGAGCAGCTCCTGGCGCTCATCCCCTGAAACCGTGCGCTGTTCCAGCGCCAACAGGCCATCCGTCAACGTCTGGATGTGCTCTTTCAGTTCGGCGCGGAAGCTGCTGATGATTTGTTCCCGAATACTGGCACTAAGGGACATATCGCCCTCCTGGCTAGATGGTGAACTCCCCCACCAACTGGTTGAGGCTGCCGGCCAGCGCGTTCAGGTCCTGCGCGGCCTTCTCCGCCTGGCGTGTGCTGGCGAGGCCCTGCATCGTGGCCTGGTTGATGTTCTGCATGGCCAAGGCGATCTGTTCCACCCCCGAGGCCTGCTGCTGCCCACCGGCCATCACCTGCATGGCCGTCTGGGCGAACTCCTCGATGGTGCCGGAGAGCTGGTCGATCACCTCACGCATCTGCGAGACCAGGTCCACGCCCGTGTCGACGACCTTGATGCCCTCCTCCGTGGCCATGACCGTGCCGGTGATGCCCTCCTGCACGTCGGTGAGGATGCTCTTGACCTGTGAGGTGGCCTGGCGGGACTGTTCGGCCAGGGTGCGCACCTCGGCGGCGACGACGGCGAAGCCCTTGCCGTGCTCGCCGGCGCGGGCGGCCTCGACGGAGGCGTTCAGC
>JAFGOJ010000398.1 GCA_016926575.1 Anaerolineae bacterium
CGTAACTGCTCAGCTTACGCTTCGCAGTTGCCCTTCCCCGTCCGCGAAGGGGGAAAGCGGGGGTGTCGAGAGCGGCTTCGCCGCTCTCGACACCCCCATTTTTTCTCTTTTCGGGCCGGGAGCACTGCTCAGGCGCACAGCCTGAGCAGTTACACAAAATCAACATATCACAAAAAGCAGGCTTTGTCAATAATGTGGTCATCTTTGGCGGGACGTGATATAATGCACACAATCGACAATACAATCTCGGGCGATGGGGTCCGCCGTGAACCGCCCTCTGGTGCTGATGACTCCTACACAATTCCGACAGAGGGAGGCGTCGCAAGTGAAACACGTGTTGTTGGTGGGAATCGGCGGATTCATCGGTGCAGTGCTGCGCTACAGCGTCAGTGGCTGGGTGCAAAGCTGGACGAGGAGCGTCCGTTTTCCGTATGGTACGTTGACCGTCAACGTGCTCGGATCACTGATCATCGGGATATTGCTGGAACTGGCAGAAGGAAGGAGTGCCTTTGGACCAGAGGCGCGGGCGTTGTTGGTGATAGGGTTGCTGGGCGCGTTCACGACGTTCTCGACGTTCAGCAGCGAGACATTGAATCTCCTGCAAAATGGGGAAAACTTAGCCGCAGGGCTGAATCTGGTCGTTCAAGTGACGATGGGATTGGCAGCGGTATGGGGCGGACGGGCGCTGGTACAAGGGCTATGGAGGTGACAGAAATGCTGCCGAAGGAAGGGAGCCTGCTGCGCATCTTTATTGGAGAGAGCGACCGACATGGCGAGCAACCCCTGTACGAATGGCTGGTGCTACAGGCACGCGAACAAGGGTTGGCAGGGGCCACTGTGCTGAGAGGGATTATGGGCTTTGGCCCACAAAGCCGTATCCACACAATGAAGATCCTCCGATTGTCCCAAGACTTACCCATCATTGTGGAAATTGTAGACACGGAAGAAAAACTGGAAGGATTTCTGGAACTGGTCAAATCAGAAATACGCGACGGACTGGTGACGTTGGAGCGAGCGCACGTACAACTGTACCGCAGCCAGCCACCAACAAGCTAACCCATAGGAGGGATGCTTCCATGCGACGTGCGTGGCGACTTGTAGCTATCGCCGCACTGCTGTTTACCTGCGTCTGGCATCCGGCCGCGGCTCAAGACGACGGCCCATCGATGACGGTGATGCCCGGATTCGACGGTTACTGCCGGCCGAACAGTTGGTGCCCCCTCTTGGTCACGCTGACCAACGAAGGAGCCGACATCGAGGGCACCCTGAGCGTCACGCTCCCCAATTCGAGCTCGCAGCCCGACGACACGTACGCCATGCCGGTGACACTGCCCGCCCACTCGCGCAAAGCCTACTTCCTCTACATCCCCTTCCCGGCACAAGCACAACGGTTGGAGGTGGAACTGGCCGACGACGACAGCATACGCGCGTCGCAGTGGAGCGTGCTGCGCGCCCTCGACGCGCCCGACCGCCTGTACGCCGTCGTCAGTAGTGATCCCTCCGCGCTCAACTTCCTCGGCGACGTCCCCACCCACCAGGAGGCCGTCGTCGCCCACCTGACCCTCGACACGCTCCCGCCGGACGCGCTCGGCTGGGAGGGCATCGACGCGCTGATACTGAACGACACCGACACGAGCACGCTCGGACCGGGCCAGCGCGCAGCGCTGGAAAGCTGGCTGGCCCACGGCGGCCACCTGGTCGTCGGAGGCGGGGCAGGCGCGGGCCGCACCGCCGCAGGCGTGGCCGACCTGTTGCCCGTGAGCGTCGGCGCGGTGCGTGCAGCCGACGACCTGGCCGCCCTCGGCGAGGCCGTGACAGCCACGCCCCTCGACGGCCCCTACCCAGTCGCAGACAGTGCGCTGCGCACGGGCGAGGCCCTCATCCAACAGGGCGACTTGATCCTGCTGGCCCGCCGCACGGTCGGCGCAGGCACGGTCGACTTCCTGGCCTTCGACGCAGGCCTCGACCCCTTCGCCGACGAGAACGCCCTCCGCGTGCTGTGGAGCGACCACATCGCCATCGACGCGGTCAACCGGCAGTCCCTCGCCATCAGCTCCATCTACAACGCGTACAACGCCGCCGGTTCGATCCCGGGCCTCAAGCCGCCCTCGGTGCTCCAAATCCTGGCCTTCTTGCTGGCCTACATCCTGCTCGTGGGGCCGGTCAACTACCTGGTGCTGCACAAGCTGAACCGGCGCGAACTGGCCTGGCTGACGATCCCGGCCGTCGTCTTGGGCTTCACCGCCTGTGCCTATCTGACCGGCTTTCAGGTGCGCGGGCACACGCCGATCCTCCACCGCATCGGCATCGTCCACGTCCCGGTAGGCGCGGAGACGGGGCACGCCGTCCAACTGGTCGGCATCTTCTCGCCCGGCCGCGCCGCGTACACGCTAGAAGCAGAGAACGCCGGCATCAGCCGCATCGTGGGCGATATCTACAGCTATGGCTACGTCGACCTCTCCCCTCCCGCGATGGCGCTCGTGCAGGAAGGAAACAACTGCAGCGCCACCGACGTGCGGATGGACGTGGGCACGATCTACACCGTCCTCGCCAGTGGCTACGCGCCCACCGATCCACCCACCGGCAGCTTGACCGTCCGCGTCAGGCCGGGCGGGGCGCTCGAAATCGACGGAAGCGTGCGGAACGGCGCGCTGCCACTGACGAACGCGTTCCTGCTGGCCGGAGAGAATCGGGCCGAACTGGGCGACCTGGCAGCAAACCAATCGATCGACGTGGGGGCTCTCAACCCCATCTTCGCACCCGGCGGCATCCTCCCTTCTTATCCCATCGTGCTCCAGGAAGACGAAAACTACCGCCGCAACAACCTGCTGGAGGCCTTTTTCTCAACCTATTCGTCTTCGCTGCGGCCAGGCATCTACCTGGCCGGGTGGAGCGACACCTCGCCCCTCAACGTCACCGTGGCGGAGCGCGAACCGGAGACCGAAGACCTGACCTTCTACCTCTTCGAGCTGCCGGCGACCTACCAGGACGTCGAAGAAGTCGTCGTCATCCCGCCCTCGCTCACCCAGCGCATCCTGGAAGACTCGAGCGGCTACGTCGACATGAGCAGCGGCAACATCATCATGAGCAACGGCAGCGAGGCCACCTTCCGCTTCACCGCCTGGTCCGGCGCACCCGTCTTCCAGGTCGACAGCCTGACCGTAAGCCTGCTGCGCTTGGGCGCCGGCTCCACTCCCCCCAACCTGGACGTGTGGAACTGGAATACGAAAATGTGGGACACCCACAGCGTCGCCTGGGGCGACAACGCCATCCCCAGCCCTGCCTCTTACGTTTATTCGGACGGCGTCGTACGCCTGCGGCTGACGGCTCCCACCAACGCGTACCTTGAAATAGAGGACCTGACCATCAGCATCAGAGGGCGCAGATAATGACAGCGATTATCGAAACGCAGGGCCTGGTAAAACAGTACGGCAAGTTCACGGCGCTCAAGGGCATCGATTTGACCGTCGAAGAGGGTGCGGTCTTCGGCTTCGTCGGCCCCAACGGGGCGGGCAAGACCACCACCCTGCGCATCCTGGCGACGTTGCTCCGTCCGACGGCCGGGCAGGCGCGGATTGCGGGCCACTCGGTGGAAAAAGAGCGCCGCGCCGTGCGCCGCGCCATCGGCTACATGCCCGACTTCTTCGGCGTCTACGGCGACATGAAGGTGTGGGAGTATCTGGACTTCTTCGCCGCGTGCTACGAAATCCCCAAGGACGTGCGCGCGACGCTGACGAAGGACCTGCTGGAACTGGTCGAACTCTCACACCGCCGCGAGGACTACGTCGACGCGCTCTCGCGCGGCATGAAGCAGCGGCTGTGCCTGGCACGCGCGCTGGCCCACGACCCGCAGGTGCTGATCCTCGACGAGCCGGCCTCGGGCCTCGACCCGCGCGCGCGCGTCGAAATCCGCGAGCTCCTGCGCGAACTGCACAAGATGGGCAAGACGATCCTGGTCTCCTCCCACATCCTCTCCGAAATCCAGGAGATATGCACTCACATCGGCATCATCGAAGCCGGCGAACTGGTCACTTCCGGCACGCTGGAGGCGATCCGCGAGCAGATCCAGATTCACCGCGTCCTGCGCATCCACCTGATCACCCGCCTGGAAGACGCCCAGACCTGGCTGGCGGGGCGACCAGACGTGCACGCGGTCGCTCCGGTGACGGCGAATGGGAAAACGGACCTGCAAGTCGACTTCTCGGGCGACGACGAGGCACTGGCCGGTCTCCTTGCAGAGATGATGGCGGCCGGGTTCAGCGTGATCAAGTTCAGCGAGGAAACCACCAATCTCGAAGACCTCTTCATGCGGTTGACGAAGGGCATCGTCTCGTAATGCTCGATCACCCCCTGGTCCGGCTGGAGCTGCGACGAGCCCGGCGCAAGGTCTGGTGGCCGAAAGGCCGGTTCAGCGCCCTGGTCGTCGGCGGGCTGGGGGCCGCGCCGATCGTGATCGCACTGATGACCCTGGCCGCGACGTTCGGGTGCGTCGTCCTGCTGATCATCACCGACACGGCACAGGCGGACCAGATCGCGAGCGCCTTTCTGGTCGTTGTGTCGGGTATCGCTTCGCTGGGGTGCCTGTTCGGCGCGCTGCGGGCACTGGTGGAAGTGGGGGTGGTCTGGATCGCGCCGGCGGTCGCCGCGATATCCATCGCCCGCGAGCGGGAGTTGGGCACGTTCGACATCCTGCGCACGACCCTGCTCAGCGAGCGCTCGATCGTGCTGGGCAAATGGGCCGGTACGCTGATCTGGCTCTGGCCGGGTATTCTGCTGCTGCTCGTCCTGACGCCCTTGCAGGTGATCTGGGTCATCACGAACAACGCAATCAACCCATTGACGCTGTTTGCTCTGGGAGGATCACAGAACGAGATAGCGCACAACGCCTGGCTGTGGGGCGGGTTTCTGCTAATCGGCATCGCCGGTATGGTAAAGCCCTGGGCCGACATTGCGCTCCACACGACGACCGGCTTGTTCGTATCGACCCTGTGCAAATCGTCCGGCGCGGCGGTAGCCGTGACCTACGGCGCGCTGATTGTGATGCGCGGCCTGCTGTGGATCACCTTCTCGAGTATCAGAGCCGCACTCCTGACGATCGGAGTGCTGGAACTAACGGCGATGTCGATAGCGTCTATAATAGGAGAAGCATGGATCGCGTGCGCTCAAGTCCTTCTGGAAGTCGCCGGGGCAGCGATATTGGTTCTGGCAACCGCTGAAATGCTGCGAAGAGAATAAGGTATGGATACCACAATCACTCGAAAACGGAAACGCTTGCGCGAGCCGAACCCGCTGCTGGTCAAGGAACTGCGCGGCAGAATGCGCGGCGCGCGCGCCTTCGTCGTGCTCACCATCTACCTGCTGCTGCTGAGCTGCCTGACCAGCGTCATCTACTTCGCCTACATCACCAGCAGCGACGGCCCCGCCCCCCCCAACCTGTCCGAGGCGGGATTGGTCATTTTCTCCACCGTCGTGCTGCTCGAACTGTTCATCGTGACCTTCATCACCCCGGCCTTCACCGCCGGGGCGATCACCGGCGAGCGCGACCGGCAAACGTACGAGCTGTTGCGCGCCACGCTCCTGCCTGCTCGCGACCTCGTCATGGGCAAGCTGACCTCGGCGCTGACCTACGTCGGCCTGCTGATCCTGGCCGCCATCCCGCTGGAGGGGCTGGCGTTCATGCTGGGCGGCGTGACCCCCGAGGACCTGATTCTGGCCCTGGTCGTCACCGTAGTGACCGCATTCTCTTTCGCCGTGATCGGCCTCTTCTTCTCCGCCATCATGAAGTCGACGCTCTCCGCCACGGTCCTCAGCTACGGCATGGCCTTGCTGATCACCGTCGGCCTGCCGATCATCCTCCTCTTCACCTTCGGCGTCCTGGGCGAGCCGCTCATTTTTGGCTACAGCAGCAATCCCGTCCCGCTCATCGTGCGCACGCTTCTTTTCTACACGGTCTACGTGTTAGCCAACCTCAGCCCCGTCGTCGCGGCGGTGATTACGAAAGTCGTTCTGATCAACGAAAGCGCCATCTGGGTCTTTTGGCTGGACATCGGGAGCACGTACTCGTCCACAGCGCCCACCGCCGCGACCAAAATCCCCGTCCCCTCCGGCTGGGTCGTCTACACACTAATCTACCTGAGCCTGGCGCTCATTTTACTGGTAACGACAACACACATTGTAAGACGACAGGAAATGAAGTGACGCGAGTTGCGAATTAGGAATTGCGAATTAGGAGAACCGCAACTCGCAACTCGCAA
>JAFGOJ010000399.1 GCA_016926575.1 Anaerolineae bacterium
CATCTTCTTCCTTCGACGCGCCAGGCGGGTAACTGCCAGGCGCACAGCCTGAGCAGCTACTTGCTATCAATGAAAAGGTTTTACACTCTCATAATAGCACGGTTTTTTATTCTTGTCAATAACCTGGAGTGATTTAGTGTAGAAAATAAAAAGTGGAGGCACAGCTTGCTGCGCCTCCACCGAGGTCGAATGACTGCGTAGGGCAAGGCCCCTTGCTCTACATATGTGTCAATGCACAAGCCCTGCCAGCAACAGTGCCGCCATACCGATCAGTTTCATGAAGATCAACAGCGACGGCCCGGCAACGTCCTTGAGCGGGTCGCCGACCGTGTCGGCTGCCACTGCCGCTTGGTGCGCCGGAGAGCCTTTCTGCCCCGGCGTCGATTCGATCACCTTCTTGGCATTGTCGAAGGCGGTGCCGACGTTGTTGAAGAACGGCCCCAGCAGGGCCGCCCCGGCCACCGCGCCGATCAGGAACGCGCCCAACGCCCAGGCCCCAAAGGCGATGCCCACCACGGCCGGAATGGCCACGCTGATGATGCCGGGCAGCAGCATCTCTCTCAGCGCGTTGCGCGTGGCAATGTCGACACAGGCTGCGTAGTCCGGCTTGCCCGTGCCCGCCATCAGCCCGGGGATCGTGCGGAACTGCCGCCGCACCTCGTCGACCATCAGCATCGCCGCCCGCGCCGTCGAACCGATGACGAGCGAGGAGATCAGGTACGGTAGTGAGATGCCCAGGAATACGAACGCGATGGAGAAGGGGGTCGAGACGTCGATGGCCCACAGCCCGATGCGGGAAAAGAACGTCGCAAACAGCGTGAAGGCGGTCACCGTGCCCGAGGCCATCGCATACGCCTTGGTCGTCGCTTTCATCGTATTGCCCACCGCGTCGAGCGCCGACAGCGAGTCGATCACCGCGCTCCCCTCGCCCGACATCGCCGCGATCCCCGCCGCATTGTCCGAGATCGGCCCAAATGCGTCGGCTGTCATGATGTAGCCGATCAGCAGGTCGGTGCCGATGTTGATCGCCACCACCGCCAGCAGCGACCCGCCCGAGATGATGAACGCAACCGATACCGCCACGATGATCATCACCACCGAGATCAACGGGCTCTGCAGGCCGTAGCCGAGGCCGGTGATAATGTTCAGTGCCACGCCGCGCTTGGATGCCTCCGCAATCGCCGCCACCGGCCGGCTGTTCATCCCGGCGTAGTAGCGCGTGAAGACCGACGACACCAGCATCGTTACGACGCCCAGCAGGATGCCCCAGAAGATGTTCAGGTCGTTCAGCAACAGTTGCGACAGCACGAACGCGCCGATCACTGCCACCACCGAGTTGACCGCCATGCCGACGTCGAAGGCTTTTTCCGGTGCCATCTTGTGCAACCGGCGGATCGAAAAGACGCCCAGCATCGACGACAGCAGGCCTACCGCCTGCAAAATCAGCGGGAAGAAGACGACCTGCGGGCCGTATTGGTCGACGTAAAGCATCGCGACGATGGTACCGGTGATGATGTCGGCCGAGAAGCTGTCGAACAGGTCCGAACCCCGCCCTGCGCAGTCGCCCACGTTGTCCCCGACCAGGTCGGCGATGACGGCCGGGTTGCGCGGGTCGTCTTCTGGGATGTTCCGCTCCACTTTGCCGACCAGGTCGGCCCCGACGTCGGCGGATTTGGTGTAGATGCCGCCCCCGATCTGGGCGAACAGAGCTGCCAGACCGCAGCCAAACCCAAATCCGGTCAGCGGGTCGGGGTCACGGAAGATCAAATACAGCACCGAGAGCGTGAACAGGCTGAACCCGATGACCGAGAAGCCCATCACCGAGCCGCCAAAAACCGCCGTCAGAAAGGCCTGCCATCTGGAGGTGACGGCCTTCTCGGCGGTGCGGACGTTGGCGCGCACGGCGGCGGCCATGCCGATCAGTGCCGTGGTCAGCGACGTGACGACCCCCAGCACGAACGTCAGTGCCACCCACGGTCCAAGTGTAAAACCGATGATGAGTGCCAACACGGGCGTTGTGATCAGGATCGTGCGCAATTGGCGGGATAGATAGGCTCGCACGCCGATGACGATATAGCCCGCGATCTCGGCCATCGCTGCCGAGGCGACCGGCTGCCGCGCCAGCTTGAAGACGATCAGAGACGCGACCAGAATGGCTAACAGGCCGCTGAAGATAGGAAAGAGTACGATCATAGGCAACCATTCTCCTTGACGCAAACCGGCTGATACATGACAAAGAGTGGCCTTTGATGGACCACCCATTTGAATTCTACCATATTCTGTACGGGCGTCAATATCGGCGGGAGGTGAGGGCCGCCTGAGGTGTTAACCCAGGCCCATTTGCAGAAGGGGTCCGGGCGAACCGGAAGGTAAACCGCAGGTTTACCCGTTTCCCCGGCGGGGTGCCGGGGCGGTAGGGGCGCAGCATGCTGCGCCCTACCGCAAAGTCCTGGTAACCGACGGTCGGCGGGTAAGAAACCCGCCCTACATCGAGACGGTCTATTTTCGGAACAGCATACGGAGCGCTTGGACGCAACGTTTCGACAGCACGCTCCATTGCGCGCTCCGTCAAGCTGTGGTAAGATTCCCCTCATTTGACCAAGGAGCCACGTTTATGAACGATACACGCGCACACGTTGCCCTCGTCCGCTGTGAGACCTATGACCAGGCGGCGGTCTACGAGGCCGTCGGCCGGGGACTGAGCTTGCTGGGTGGGGCCCAGCAGTTCGTCTGCCCGGGAGAAAAGATTCTGCTCAAGCCCAACCTGCTCGTGGGCATTGCGCCGGACCGCCCGGCGAACACTCACCCGGCGGTCTTCGAGGCCGTCATCCGCCACCTACAGGCTGTGGGCGCCGACCTGCGCTACGGAGACTGTCCGGGCTTCGGCCCGCCGGCCGGGGCCGCGCGCCGCGCGGGGCTGGCCGCGGTCGCTAAAGAGCTCGACGTCCCGCTGGCCAATTTCAGCGACGGCCAGATCGTTTCCTTCCCCGCAGGGAATCTGATCAAGCAGTTCACCATCGCCCAAGGCGTGCTGGAATCCGACGGCTTGGTCTCGCTGCCCCGGATCAAGACCCACGGCCTGACCCGGCTGACCGGCGCGGTCAAAAATCAGTTCGGCTGCATCCCCGGCCTGCTCAAGGGTGAATTTCACGCCCGCCTGCCCGATGCGGAACGCTTCTGCCAGATGCTGGTCGATCTGAACCGACTCTTGCGACCGCGCCTGTACGTGATGGACGGCATCGTGGCGATGGAGGGGAACGGCCCGCGCAACGGCGACCCGCGCCCGCTCTCGGTTCTTCTCTTCTCCACCGACCCCGTCGCGTTGGACGCCACCGCCTGCCGCATCATTGACTTGGACCCGGAGCTGGTGCTCACCAACGTGTGGGGCGAGGCGTGGGAGTTGGGTAGTGCGAACCGGGTGGAACTGCTGGGCGATCCGCTGGACGCCTTCGTCACGCCCGATTTCGTCGTCGACCGGCAGCGCCGGCCGATCGCGCCGGGCAAGCGCAGCGCGCTGCGCAAGGCGATGCAGAACTGGGTCATCCCCCGCCCGGTGGTCGTGCCGGAGGGCTGCACGCGCTGTGGCACCTGCGTGCGCGTGTGCCCGGTCACGCCCAAGGCTATCGCCTTTCCCAGCGACAACGGGCGGCAGGAGCCGCCCATCCACGATTATCGCCTGTGTATCCGCTGCTACTGTTGCCAGGAAATGTGCCCGGAGAACGCCATCCACATCGAAACGCCGCTTCTGGGGCGGCTGATCCACCGGGAAGAGCGGGCGTAGATTGTAGGGGCGCAGCGCGCTGTGCCCCTACATCAAATCGATGTAAGCCCCCTCGATCAGGTCCGCCTGCTCGACGCCCAGCTCGGCCATCAGCCGGTGCGCCTCGGCCTCGCCCTCCTGCGGGGTCTGGTTGGGCTCCAACACGACTTCCAGCTCCATGAAAGCGCCCAGGCCCTCTACCTCGTCCAGGTGGATGCGCGTGCGGCCCACCATGCACAGCGTGCGGCGTTTGCGCACCACCCCGCGCACGCCCAGTGCGGCGGAAAGGACCGTCTTTAGCGTGGCCGGGTCGTCCGTCATCGCGACTAGATAGTTGGACACCTTCGGCCCCTGCACGTCTTGCCGTTCGTAGTAGACCAGTTGGCCCAGGTCAGGTCCCAGCACGCGCAGCTTGAAGCGGCCCTGCGGTGTGGGGAAGAACGTGTCTTCCTGGTGCAGCACTTCCGGCGGCGTGTCGCTCAACGCCTCGGCGCGCTGGCGCAGCCGTTCGGGGTCGTGGACGCGTGCTTTGATTTCGACGTTGCGCGCCACGGTCTACTCCTCGGCCATGAACGCGTCCCACACCTGGGCGTACAGCGCTTCGCCCTCGGCGCTCAGCGGCAGGATGATCTCGGCGTTCCGCAGCATCTCGGTGGTGGGGAAGATAGCCGTGTTCTCGCGCAACTCGGCGTCGACGAATTCCATAGCCGCGTCGTTGGGCAGCCAGTAGTAGGTCTCGTTGATGATCTGGGCACTGATTTCCGCCTCCAGCAGGAAGTTGATGAACTGCTCGGCGGCGGCCTTGTTGGGGGAGTTTGCCGGGATCGTGAAGTTGTCGCCCCACAGGATGCCGCCTTCCTGCGGCATCACGTAGGCGATGGCGGGGTTCTCGGTCTGTCCCTCGATCACGTCGTCGGCCTGGCCCATGGCGACCACCACCTCACCGCTGACCAGGTAGGGCGCGGCCACGGCCGGTTCCCATTCCACCAACGTGATGTGCGGCTTGAGTTCGAGCAAGCGCTCCAGGGCGGCGTCCAGCTCGTCCGGATCCTCCGAGTTGAGCGAGTAGCCCAACGACTGGAGCGCCGCGCCGATCACGTAACGGGAGAGTGGCCAGGCCATCAGGCGGCCCTGGTAGCTGGGATTCCACAGGTCGGACCAGCCCGTCACCGGTTCTTCCACCAGGTCGGTGCGTACGACCAGCCCGGTGATGCCCCAACTGTAAGGAACCGTGTGCGCATTGTTCGGGTCGTAACTCAGATCGCGGAAATTGGCAGAGATGTTGCGGAAGTTGGGCACGTTGCTGTAGTCGATCTCGGCCAGCAGCCCCTCTTCGACGGCCGGGACGATCAACTGGTTCTCCAACACGACCACGTCGTAAACTGCGCCGGCGCGCATTTCTTCCAGCGCCTCTTCCTGCGATTCGTAAGGCACGTAGTTGACGTGGATGCCGGACTGTGCCTCGAAGGTGTCCAGTATCTCTTGGGAAATATCGTCGCCCCAGTTACGGAAGACCAACTCGGTGGGCTGTTCTACCGTGGGGGTCGGGGTGGGCGCGACGCACGCAGAAAGTACGACCATGACGAAAGAAAGGATCATTGCCAGAGACGAACACTTCACGGATTTCATTGTGGCTCCTCCCGGCCTTTATGGATGGATGTCTAAGGTGAATTTTCTCTTAAGAGGCCGGTCAGTATATAGTACCACATTCAACCGAAGTTTGTCAACGTGCGCGTCACTATTCCGAAA
>JAFGOJ010000008.1 GCA_016926575.1 Anaerolineae bacterium
CTCAAAAAGTGGGGGATGGGGGTTTTGCGGGCGGCGAAGCCGCCCGCAAAACCCCCATCTTCTCCCCGCTTTATTGAGAAGTTACGAAAATAGCCTGCATTTGTGTAGGCTTTTGCTTGCCATTCTCTTTACAACGTTGGAACAGAGCCCATGATCGCTGCGCTCACCACCAAGGGGCGAAAATGGCTCCTGTCGTTGCGGGTCTCCTGACCGGGCGGAACAAGGGGGGCCGCCTGAGGCGTTAACCCAGGCCCTTTTGCGGAAGGGGTCCGGGGGAACGGGTAAACCTGCGGTTTACCTTCCGGTTCCCCCGGCGGGGTGCAGGGGCGGAGCCCCTGCAAAGTCATGGTAACCGAGGGTCGGCGGGTTTGAAACCCGCCCTACGTTGGCGCGGGCCTATTTTCGAAGTAGTATTAGGTCGCCCCGGGCAAGGTGCCCATACGAGCGATTTCCGCCGATGTGTGGTGGCCTCACGAGGCCGCGCTGTCATTCTTAGAGAGAAACGCGTATGGATTCAGAGACTGCCGCCGCCGGAAAGGATACGTGCCGCAATCCGAACGTCGCTCTTTTGTGCCAACGCCTGCCTTCGGCCATCAAATGGGCATGGAGCCTGCTGGCTGTGATGACGTTGGGCTTGTTCGCCTATGCCATCATCGTCAACTTTGCCTACCTGCCGCGCGCGACCTCCATGGTCAACCGTGCCGTGCTGGAGCTGATGGGCCTGTCGCCGGAGCACTTCGCCCTCTTTCGCATCATCATCGACATTGGTACCGCGTTGGTCTTCTTCATCGTCGCCGGCGGCATCTTTTGGCGCATTACCGACGACTGGGTGGCCCGCCTGATGTCCGTCGCACTGCTGACGGTGGGGGTGGCTATCTCGCCATCGCTTGATCCCTTGCTGCGCGCGCGGCCGGCCTTCAGCATCCCCATCGTCCTCATACGCGGGCTGGCCATCGGCTCGACGCTGGCCGTCTTCTACATTTTCCCCGACGGCAAGTTCTTCCCCCGTTGGACGCGCCCGCTGACGTTCATCTGGGCCGGCTGGGCACTGGCCTGGCTGCTTTTCCCTACCGCGTTCGAACTCGACCTGGAGAGTTTGCCCCTCACCGTCCGCTTCCTTATGCAGATGATGTCGTTCGACGTCGCCGCCATCGACAGGGTGTACGGCTACCTGCGCGTCTCCAGCCTGACAATCGTCCTGCTGGGCTGGTTCGGCAGCGGTGTCTTCGCACAGGTCTCCCGCTACACCCATCACTCCAGCGACGTCCAGCGCCAGCAGACCAAGTGGGTCGTTCTGGGGCTGACCGCAGCCGTGATCGGCTATTTCGGGTTCCAACTCCTGCGCCTTGCCATCCCCCCGTTTCGCCAGCCCGGCCTCACCAGCATGCTCTTCGAGGCCATCGGTCGGCCGATCTCAGCGGCGCTGATCCTGATGGGGCCACTGGCCATCGCCATCTCGGTCTTCAAGTTTCGCCTGTGGGCCATTGACCCCCTCATCCAGCGCGGATTGGTTTACGGCACGCTCACCACGGCGCTGGGCGTGTTCTACTTCGGCAGCGTGATCGTCTTCCAGCAGCTCTTCCGTACCATCACCGGGTACGATTCGACCCTGGCCATCGCGGTCTCGACGCTGATCATCTTTGCCCTGGGCCAACCCTTGCGCCGGCGCTTGCAGGACTTCATCGACCGGCGTTTCTACCGCGAGCGGATCGACTTCCGCCGCGCTTTCACCAACTTCTCACGCGAGGTGCGCACCATCATCGACCTGCCGGAACTGCTGCGCGTGCTCGTCGACCGCACGACCCACCTGGTGCACGCGATCTACGGGGCCGTGTTCCTCCGGCAGCCCGATGGAACGTTCGCACTGGCCCAGGCCCACGACGTGCCGGAAGGGTCCGATCGGTTGACCCTCAGCCTCCAGGTGGTCGACCGGCTGCAAGAGGGCCACGCTATCCCTTTCTCCAATAAAGAGACGTTTCCTCTGATCGTGCCGCTGCTCGCGCCGCAGACCGGCAGCGGCAACAGCCGCCTGGTGGGGGTGCTGGCCCTCGGCCCGCGCCTCTCCGGCCAGGGCTACTCGCGCGAGGATCAGACCCTGCTGACCAGCCTGGCCGACCAGGCCGGGACGGCCATCTACGTGGCGCAGGTCGTCCGCGAGATGCAGGACGAGGCCACGCGCCGTGAGGAGGCCGAGCGCCACCTGGCGGCCTACCGCAACTCCCCCGCCGGACGGGCCGAGGCGCTCGCCCAGCGGCTGATCGGTGACCCTGAGGATGCGATGGTCGAAATGTACCTGCTGGCCCAGCAGGCCGGGCGCGACCCCGAAGCGATGAGCCTGATGGACAACCTGCCCTCGGCCTTCGACAGCCTGGCCGCCGGCGATCTGGCCCGGCTGGCCGAGGGCTTCAACTACATCCTCGCCGGCCGGATCGAACCGGGCGCGCTGCCGGTCGGCATCCGCATGATCGTCGCGCAGTTGGAGGCCCTGCCAGAGGCCGCCTCCGAGATGGTCGGCGATACGCTCGGGCTGTACCGCCTGGGCTACGCGGCCCTCCAGGCCGACTCGATCAGCCAGATCATCCAACTGGATTTCAGGCTGCCCCACGTCGCGGCCCACGCGCAGGAACATTCGGACGACGAGCTGTTCCATTCCCTCGAAATGCTGCACCAGGTGGCGGAGGCGCTGCGCGCCTACGAGCGCGTCGACACGACGCGCGACCAACTGGCCTACCTGGCCAGCGCCGTCGAACGCCTCCAGCGCGTCGACCACATGGCGCGCACGGAACTGGGCGGCGTCGACCAGGTCATCGTCCAGCGCGTCGTCGAGAGCTGGCTGGGCATCGTCACCGGCGCGATGGGCGAGTTGCAGACCCGCGCGCAGATCGTCTGCCGCCTGCTCACGCGCCACACCTGGCAGGAGGACGTGGTCTCCCTGGCCCTCAGCCTGACGAACGAGGGGCGCGGCGCGGCGCTCAACCTGCGCGTCGCGCTGGCTCCGGCGGCGGAGTACACGCTGATGGACGAGGTGGCCCACGTCGAGCGCCTGGCTCCGGGCGAAGAAGTCCGCGTCGAGCTGCGCGTGCGCCCGCACATCCGCGAGGGCGTCGGCCAGTTTCGCGCTCGCTTCCTCATCGTATATACCGACCCGCGCGGCCCGGACCAGGTGGAAAACTTCGCCGACGTCGTCCACCTGCTGGCCGCGGAAGAAGCGTTCCAGTTCATCCCTAACCCCTACGTGGTGGGCACGCCGCTCTCGGCCGGTTCCCCCCTCTTCTATGGGCGTGAAGGACAGGTCGCCGCGATCCAGGAGAGCCTCTCTGCCCGCCACCGCAACAACCTGGTGTTGATTGGCCAACGCCGCACGGGGAAGACCTCGCTGCTCAAGCAACTGCCCGTGCGGCTGGGAGACGAGTACCTGCCGGTCTACCTGGACGGGCAGACGTTGGGCCTCGACCCCGGCTTGCCCAACTTTTTCCTCACCCTGGCGACGGAGATCGCCTTCGCGGCCGAAGACTGTGGCTTCGACGTCGGCCTGCCGGAGATGAGCGACTTCGCGGAAAGCCCGGTGGCGTCCTTCGAGCACCGCTTTCTGGCCGGCGTGCGCGAGGCCATCGGCGAGCGCCATCTGCTGATCATGTTCGACGAGTTCGAAGAGCTCGAATCGGCTGTACAGCGCGGGGCATTGGACGCCTCGGTGTTCGGTTTCCTGCGCCACCTGATCCAGCACTCGGAAAAGCTGAGTGTGATTTTCTGCGGCACGCACCGCCTGGAGGAACTGGCCTCCGACTATTGGAACGTGCTGTTCAACATCAGCCTCTACCAGAACATCCGCTTCCTGGAGAAAGAGGACGCGCTGCGGCTGATCCAGGAGCCGGTGAAGCAATACGGCATGCGCTACGACGACCTGACGCTGGACAAGATGTGGCGTATCACTGCCGGGCAC
This sequence comes from Anaerolineae bacterium, assembly GCA_016926575.1. GTDB lineage: Bacteria > Chloroflexota > Anaerolineae > B4-G1 > DUEL01 > JAFGOJ01. The sequence continues at coordinate 3,944 of JAFGOJ010000008.1, forward strand.
CCCTACTTCCTCCAATTGCTCTGCCACAGCCTGGTCAACCGGCACAACCGCACCGAGCGCAGCTACGTGACGGTGGCCGACTTGAACGCTGCCCTGGACGAGATTCTGGCGTCGGGCGAGGCGCACTTCGTCTACCTGTGGACGGAGTCGACGCCGCACGAGCGGCTGGTGCTGACGGCGCTGAGCCGCATGATCCCGCTTACCGGACACGTCGGGCGCGTGCAGGTGGTCGATTACTTCGCCGAACGGGGTGTGACCATCGAGCGGCGCGAGGTGAGCGACGCGCTGCACCGGCTGGCGCTGCGCGACGTTCTGGCGTCGGGCGGCGAGCAGGACGTGGCCTTGGGAGAGGTGTACCGCTGGCGGTTGGGGCTGTTGGGCCTGTGGGTGGAGAAGTACAAATCGTTGAGCCGTGTCATCGATGAGGTGAGAGGATGAACAACCCGTATATCTTTCGCGGACCGGTGCACGACCCGCGGATGTTCTTCGGACGCGTGCACGAGTTGAACGAGATCGCCGCGTTTTTGCGCGGCAACCAATCGATTTCCATTGTCGGGCCGCGCAAGATTGGCAAGACCTCGCTGCTCTTTCACTTGACCCGTCCGGCGTCGTGGCCGGAGCTGGGGTTGGGCGAGGACCTGTTGTTCACTTACCTCGACTGCGAGGTGTTGGGCGAAGGCGACCACGCCGAGATTTTCCGCCAGTTCGCCGCGGAGATGGTCGCCGCGCTCGACGAGCGCGGCCTGCCGCCGGAACCGGTGCTGGAGCAGGCGCAGGAGCAGCCGACGCGCCTCTCCTTCGAGCGCGCCGTGCGCAAGCTGAACCAGCGCGGGCTGCGTGTGGTGCTGGTGCTGGACGAGTTCGAGCGGCTGAGCACCAACTCCAGCCTGGACGTCAACTTCTTCAACGCCCTGCGCTCTGCCGCCGGGCGCTACCAACTGGCGTTCGTCACCGCGTCGGCGCGGCCGCTGATCCAATTGACCTACTCCGGGCGCTCGCAGGAGATTCTCTCCAGCCCTTTCTTCAACATCTTCGCGCCGCTCGTGTTGGGGATGTTGGCGGAGGGGGAGGCGCGGGAGATGATCCGCCGGCCCGCCGCGGCTGCCGGGCAGCCGTTCCCGCAGGCGACGGAGGACTTCGTCTACGAGCTGGTCGACGGCCACCCGCTGGCGCTGCAAGTGGCCTGCTTCCATGCCTTCGAGATGCCCGACGACACCGCGCAGATCGAGCAGCGCACGATGGCGGAGCTGTCGCCGCACTTCGAGTACTACTGGCACAACCTCAGCGCGGCGGAGCAGGAGACGCTGGGCCGCTTGGGCGATGCCGCCTCGCGTGTGGCCTTCGACACGACCCTGCGGGGCGTGCTGCGCGACCTGGTGCAGAAGTCGCTGCTGGCGGCGGAGGGCGGGCTGTACCGTTACCCGTCGCGGGCGTGGGCCGCGTTCGTGGCGTCGCGCGGTGCCGCCATCCCACAGATGCAGCGCGGGCGCGAGTTGACCGCCGGCACGCGCCTGGGCACCTACGAGGTGCTGGAACTGTTGGGCCGCGGCGGCATGGCCGAGGTCTACAAGGGCCGTCACCCGCGCCTGGAGCGCACCGTGGCGATCAAAATCCTGCCCGCCAGCCTGGCCGCCGAGGCGGACTTTCGCCAACGCTTCGAGCACGAGGCGCAGTCGGTGGCCGCGCTGCGGCATCCCAACATCGTGCAGGTGTTCGACTTCGGCGACGTAGAGGGGATGTACTACATGGTGATGGAGTACATCGACGGCGTCGACCTGGCGAAGTATTTGCAGGAGCACGGCGCGTTGGAGCTGGTGCTGATTCGCTCCGTGATGCGTGATCTGGCCAGCGCGCTGGACCACGCCCACGTCCAGGGGCTGGTACATCGGGACGTGAAGCCATCCAACGTGATGCTCCAGCCGGCGGCGCAGGCGGGCGGGCTGCCGCGCGCTATTTTGACCGATTTCGGCATCGCCAAGATCCTCAGCCACAACACCGGAGCCACCAAGACGGGGATGATGATGGGCACGTTGGACTACATGGCCCCGGAGCAGATTCGCACCGCCGGGCAGGTCGATGGGCGGGCCGACGTCTACGCGCTGGGGGTGATGCTGTACCAGATGCTGACCGGCGAATTGCCCTTCCCGGCCGACAATCCGGGGGCGGTGCTGGTGGCCCACCTGCAACAGCCGGTGCCCGATCCGCGCTTGGCGCGGCCCGACGTGCCGGAGAACGTCGCTCTGGCGGTGCTGCGGGCGTTGGAGAAAGACGCCGACTACCGATTTGCGACTGCCGGGGCGCTGGTAGAGGCGCTGGTATGAAACTCATGCGCTCTTTGGGATTTCGCGTGGTGGGGCATTAGGAGTGGGGGTTTGGGCGGGCGTAGCCCGCCCAAACCCCCACATCTGCGCGAAATCCCAGAGACCCAACTCATGAAGAGAGGTAACGGTATGAAACGCTGGTTGCGTTGGCTTGTGGCGTTGGTGGCGGTGCTGGTCGTGGGGATGGGCGGCGTCGGCGCGGCGTACGCGCTGGAGCGGCAAGACGACGGGCGGATCGAAGCCGACGAGGTCATCGACGACGACGTGTTGATTTCGTGGGAAACGGTCGTGGTCGACGGTACGATCAATGGCGACCTGTTCGCCTCTGGCAACACGGTCGTAATCAACGGCGTGGTGAGCGGCAACTTGCTCGTCAATGGCGACGTCGTCACGCTGAACGGGCAGGTCAACGGCAGCGTGGGGATGGCCGGGAAGACGTTCGTGGTGAACGGCCCGGTGACGGGCAGTATCTACATGGCGGGCGTGGAGTTGGTGCTGGATCCGGCGGCGGCTGTGGGGCGCAACGTGATTTTTACCGGCATGGCCGTGCTGACCAAAGAAGGGTCGGCCATCAGCCGCGACCTGTTAGCATCGTGTGCGCAAGTCCAGCTCGAGGGCACGGTTGGACGTCACGTCGAGGTGGATGCGGCGGGGTTGGACATCGACGGCACCATCGGCGGGGACGTCGAGGCGCGGGTTGAGTCTCCAGATGCGGAGGGGATGCCGTTCGTGCTGCCTGGGCTGGGGTTGGCGATGATCCCTTCGGGGCTGCGGGTGGCCGAGGATGCCGTCATTGGCGGAACACTGACGTACCGCAGTGCGGTGGAGCAAGCTGACGCCATCCGCTCGGCTCCGGCGGGCGGCGTAGTGTATGAGCAGGTTGTGGACAGCGCAGCCCCTGAAGTTGGGGTGCGTGTGCGCAACTGGGTCACGGGGCGCTTGCGAGATATGATTACCCTGTTCGTGTTGGGAGGGCTGGCGATCTGGAGAGCGCCGGTGTTGCTGCGCCGGCTGGCCGACCACGCGCGTGCTGCGCTGCTGCCGGCGGCGGGATGGGGAATCGTCGTGTTGGGCGTCGGGTACGTGGGCGCGGGCGTGCTGGGGATTTCGATTTTCCTTCTGGGTATCTTGCTCGCCATCGTCACCCTGGGCGGGCTGGCGGCGGCAGCGTTCGGCGTGGGGCTGTCGGGGCTGGCGACGGCGTTCGCGCTGTTTACGTTGTTGACCGCCTATGGGAGCAAGCTGGTCGTGGCGCAGGTGGTGGGGCAGGCGCTGCTCGAACGGTTCGCGCCGGCCTATGCCGACCACCGGGCCTGGCCGTTGCTGCTGGGGCTGGTTATCTACGTCCCGCTGCGCTCGATTCCGATCTTCGGATGGGCGATAGGCGCGCTGGCGACGCTGGTGGGCCTTGGGGCGATGTGGCTGGCCTTCCGCGCGTGGCACGGCACGCGACAGCAGCCGGCTCCTGAATCGTAGAGTGGCCCGTAGGGGACCACCCGGCGGGTCGCTCCTACCCACGGCGGGACCTATGTTTGGAAGAGGAGATAGTGCGTGGGCGACGAGCACACAACCGAATCGGAACGTTTGACCGAATTGATCGAGTTGCGCCAGCGGGTCGCTGTGTTGGAGGCGTCCCTGGCACAGGCCGAGGCGGCGCTTCAGGCTGAAACGGCCGCGCGCGAACGGCTGCAGGGGCAGATCGAAGAGCGCCGCCTGTATCTGGAGAGTGTGCTGGACAACGCCCCAGATGCCATCGTCACGCTCGATGCCCGGCACAACATTTTGGAATGGAACAACGGTGCAGAACGGCTCTTCGGTTACACGCGCGATGAAGCGATTGGGCAGAACATCGACTACATGGTCAACAGCCCCGGTGGCGAAACGTTCAAGCAGGCCACTGCGTTGACCCAGCGCATCCTGGGCGGGAAACCCGTTCCGCCCATGGAGGCCGTCCGTTATCGCAAAGATGGTGTCCCCGTCAATGTGATCCTCGCCGGTGCTCCTATCTTCTTCGAAGGGGCGGTGATAGGAGTAGTGGCCGTGTATACCGACATCACGGAGTTCAAGGAGACCCAACGCGCGCTGCGCACCTCCGAGATGCAGTACCGTGCCACGTTGGAGGCGATGGGCGATGGGATTCACGTCGTCAACGCCGACTTGACGATCACCTTGCTCAACCCATCGCTGGAGCGGTGGGCCAGGGAGGTCGGGGTGAAAGGCGACCTGGTCGGCAGGAGCATCTTCGATGTGTTCGCCTTCCTTCCGGACGCCGTGCGCGACGAATATCGCCAGGTATTCGAAACCGGAGACACGCTTGTTACCGAGGAGAGCATCATACACGACGGTGAGGAGACCGTCACCGAAACGCGCAAAATCCCGATGTTCGAGGGGCAGTCCGTTTCGGGCGTCGTCACCGTCATCCGCAACATCACGGAGCGCAAGCACGCCGAGCGGGAAATTCGGCGTCGCACCGCCCAACTCGAAGCGCTGCGCGAGGTCAGCCTGGACATTAGCGCGGAGCTAAAACTGGACGCGCTGCTCCAGTCCATCGTTACCCGTGCCGCCGAGCTGATGGGCGGGAACACGTGCACCTTCTACTCTTACTGGCCGGATGAGGACGTGTTGGCGTGGGCTGTCGGCGCGGGCGAAAGCGAGGAGATTATCCTCACCCACCGGCGCGGCGAGGGGTTCGTGGGCGTCGTTTGGGACAAGAATACGCCACTCATTGTAGATGATTACGCGAGCTGGGAAGGGCGGCTGCACCCTCCGGCCTCCGGCGACTACGGCTTCAAAGCGCTCGTGGGTGTGCCGGTTCATTGGAGCGACGAATTCATGGGCGTACTGGTCGTCAGCTCGCAGGACGCCGGCGTGTTTGCGTCGGACGAGGCCGAGTTGTTGGAAATGTTCGCCACTCAGGTTGCGACCGCAATCTATAATGCGCGCCTCTTCGAGATGGAGCAGAAACAGCGCCGATTGGCCGAGGCGCTGGTCGAAGCGGCGGCGACGGTCAGCACGCTGGACCTTGAGCAGGTCTTGGACCGCATCCTGGAGCAGGTCGAGCAGGTTGTGGCAGGCGACGCGTTCAACGTTATGCTGATCGAGGGAGATCGAGCATACGTGGTGCGATACCGCGGACGGGAAAAGACGACCGGGCAGGAATACGAGCCGATTGTGATTTCGGACTACCCGAGTCTGTTGAAGATGATGGAGAGCGGGAAGCCGGTCGTGATTTCCGACGTGACGGTCGACCGTGGGTGGGTGGCGGGTCAGGTGCGCCCCTGGCGCCGCGCCTACGTCGCCGCACCGATCCGGGTGGGGGTGGCCACGGTGGGATTCTTGAACGTCAGCGGGGCGCGGGTGGGCCAGTTCGATGCCGACGACGCGCGTTGGCTGGAGGCGTTCGCCTATCACGCGGCCATCGCAGTGCAAAACGCGCGCTTGCACCAGGAAACCGTGCGCCGCCTGGCCCAGACGCAGGTGCTGCGCGAGGCGATGGTCGTGGCCTCCGCCACGCTCGATTTCGACACCGTGCTGGAGCGCACGTGTAAGATACTGTCTGAAGAGATGGACGTGGATTTCGTCGGCGTCCTCCTGCCTGAACCGGGGGGAAAGTGGCTGTCGGTCCACCCCTCGGTGGTCGGCTACGCCAGCTCCACCGGCGCGCTGCGCGTGCCGGTGGGTGGGAGCATCTGCGGGACGGTCTTCCGCACGGGAGAACCGGTGATCATCGACGACGTGTTGAAGGAACCGAACTACTATGGCCCGGTAGGGGACGTGCGCTCCGAGCTGTCCGTGCCGCTGCGGATCGGCAATCGCGTCATCGGCGTGCTGGACGTCGAGAACCAGCGCCCGAAAGCGTTCACCCAGGACGACCTCGCGTTTTACGCGGCGATTGCGGGGCAGTTGAGCATCGCCCTGGAAAATGCGCGGCTGTACGAGGAAGTGAGCCGCCACGCCGGCGAGCTGGGCGAACTGGTGCAGCGGCTGCGCGAGCTGGACCGACTCAAGAGCGAGTTCATCCAAAACGTTTCCCACGAGCTGCGCTCGCCGCTGGCATTGATCCGTGGATACGCGGAACTGCTGGATACGGGCGAGTTGGGCGTGGTGCAGGAAGAGCAAAAGACCCCGATTGCCATCATCGCCCGGCGCTCGCGCATGCTGAGCGAACTGGTACGCGACATCACGCTGCTCCTGGAGGCCGAGGTGAACCCACCCCGCCCTGAACCTGTGCGGATCGACGACCTGTCGCAGGCGGCGGTGGAGGATTTCCATGTCATCGGAAATCAGAAGCACCTGACGTTGGAGATGCACGTCGCCCCCAACTTGCCGCCCGTCGCCGGCAATCCCACGCATCTGCGGCGCGTGTTGGATAATTTGTTGGGCAATGCCATCAAGTTCACGCCGGAAAATGGCCGCGTGGCGCTGGGCTTGCAGCAGGCAGGCAACGCCGTCGTGATGACCGTGCGCGATACGGGCATCGGCATCCCCGGCGACCAACTCGAACGTATCTTCGATCGGTTCTACCAGGTGGATGGGTCGTCCAAGCGGCGCTACGGCGGTGTCGGTCTGGGGCTGGCGCTGGTAAAAGAGATCGTGACGCTGTACGGTGGCAGCGTGACGGTGGAGAGTGAGGTAGGGGTGGGTAGCACGTTTACGGTGACGTTGCCTGCGTTCGGCACGTCCCAGACCTGACGGTTTTGTAATTCACCCTTAACGGTCTCGTTACCCGCAATGTGGTATAATTCGGTCACAGCTCAGGCTGCGCATCCGGCCGTGACTGGCTTGACGCGTCGAAGGGACAAGACGGGGGTTTTGTGGACGGCAAGCCCCCCACTCCCTCATTGAGGAGAAACGACGATGACAGAATTGGAGTTCGAATTCAGAGTGTATCGCACGCGCGAGAAAAACGGCAGTCGGGAGTGTATCGTCGTGCGCAGCGTACCCCATGCGATGCAGGTGTGGGAGGAGAGCAAAGACGCTTTCTCGCGTCGGCTGGAGCTCGTCATTGCCGGGGATTGGCTGGCGCAGTTGATCGACCAGGAGAAGGACATGCCGGGCCAAGAGTGCGTCGAGGTCGAGGAGGATGAACGCGCCAGTGTGATGCAACTGTGCATCCAGGGCCTCCTCAGCGCAGACCCGCACGAGAAGCAGCGTGCGTTGGAACGCATTCTGGTCGTATTGGGGTACGACCTGGTCGCCATCAAGCGCGAGCACGGCATCAATGGCCAGGTAGAGTCAGACGAGGGGTGACATGAAACAGGCCTTCGTCTTGACCGCTGTGATACTGTTGCTCTCTCTGTCTCTTACCAGTTGTGGAACGATTGAACCCGCCGCTGCGCCATCGCCCACGCCTTCACCCGCACCGACCGCGCCCCCAACCCTGACGCTCGAACCGACGCCCTCTGTGACGAGTGAGTGCGACGCCAGCGCCACGCAGATCACGTTCGACGCGGCCCACGAACTCACGATGCACGCCACAGAAGGGGCCTACCCCGCGAACTGCCTCTACTACTGCGTGCAGGTCCCCGAAGGCGACAGGCTCGAAATCGGCATCTACGATTTCAACGCCGACCTCGACATCTACGTGGCCTACGGCGCGCTCGAAGCGGTCAAAGGCTCTACCCCCCTACAGGATGAGTCCCACTGGATGTCGAACGACCCCGGCATCGGTGACGAAACGGTGTTCATCCCGCACCCGCGACCCGGCAACTATTACATCGAGGTGTGTTCCTACGAAGGGCAAGCCACGCCTTTCAGGATAGAGACGCGCTTCCGCTAGATGTGCGCTGCTACAGCGCCCGCCAACTTTCCGGACGTAGCCCGACCGTGCCCCGCGCCAGCGCCGCGTCGAGCGTCGCCAACAGGCGCGCTTTGTCCTGGGGCAGCGTGCCGCCCAACGGCAGATAATTCGAGGCGTGGTTGGTGCGGAAGACGCACGCGCTTAGCCCGACCAAGTAGCCGATGACCTGGCGTAGCTCGGCCAGCATCGCTTCAGGCCCCATCAACTGGAACGCCCCCGCCCGCCACTCGTCGTACAACTCGGTGCCCGGCACGAGCATCAATGTCAGCAGCGCCAGGTAGTGCGGGTCCATCGCGCTGACCACGCGCCCCGTCGCCTCGGCGTGCCCATCCGAGCCCTCCGGCCCGCCCAGCCCCAGAATCGCGATCACCGAAACCTGCATCCCGGCGGCTTTCGCCTTGTGAACCGCGTCGATCATCTCGCTCGACGTGGCCCCCTTGCGCACATGCTCCAGCACGTCGTCGCTTCCGCTCTCCAGCCCCACGTAAACGATGCCCAGCCCCTTGCGGCGCAGCAACGCCAGATCGTCCGCGCTCTTGTGCAGGATGTCCCGCGCGTTGGCGTAGGTGCCCACCCGCTCCAGGTGTGGGAAAGCCGCGTTTAGCGCGTCGAGGATCGCGACGAGCCGCTGCGTGCTCAGAACCAGAGCGTTCCCATCGGCCAGAAACGCGCGCCGCGTGGCGGGCATCGCTCGCCCGACCCGCGCGATGTCTGCCAGCGCCTCCCCCTCCGGACGCACCTGGAACGGTTTGTCGCGGTAGGTGCCGCAGAAGGTGCAACGGTTGTGGGAGCAGCCGTAGGTGACCTGGAAGATGGCGCTGTGCGCTTCGCTGGGCGGGCGGATGACGGTGCCGTAGTAGCGCATCTACACGACCCCCGCCTGACGGAGCTGCTCGATCTGAACGGCATCGTACCCCAGCTCGGCCAGCAGTTCGGCGGTGTGCTGCCCCAGGGCCGGGGCCGGACCGGGATGAGGGGCGGGCTGGTCGGAAAAGCGCAGCGGCGGCAGCAATCCCTGCTCGCTCGTCATGCCCAACGCCTGCACCGGTGCCGACGCCAGCGCTTCTTCCACCGTGTAGACCGGTTCACAGCAGGCATCCACCTCGGCGAAGGCCTCGATCCACGCCTGCCGCGTGCGGCTGCGGAAGAGGGCGCGCAGGTCGTCGTAGGCGCGCGCGCCGGGGGCGGCAGGGCTGAACTGCGCCGTCACCAGGTCCTCGCGCCCCACCGCCGTGCAGAAGGCCGCCCAGAACTTCGGCTCCAGCGCCGAGAGCGTGACGTACTTCCCATCGGCGGTCTGGTAGATCGTGTAGCAGACGAGGCCGCCGGTCAGGTCGCTTCCGCCGCGCACCAGGGGCTGACCGCCCTCCTCGCGCGCCACCGCCAGTGATAGGAACGAGAGCGCCCCGCCCAAGAGCGACCCATCGACCTGCTGCCCGCGTCCGGTTTGCTCCCGTGCGCGCAGCGCCAGCAGGATGCCGACCGCGGCCCACATCGCGCCGGCCATGTCGGCCACCGGCACGCCGGGAATCACCGGCGGGCCGTCACGCTCGCCGGTCACGTCCAACAGCCCGGCCAGGCTCACGTACCCCAGGTCGTGCCCGGCCCGCTCGCGGTACGGCCCCGTGGTGCCGTAGCCGCTCAGCGCGCAGGTGATCAGGCCGGGGTTCACCTCGGCCAGCACTCCCTGCCCCAGACCGAGCCGCTCCATCACGTCCGGGCGGAAGCTCTCCAACAGCACGTCGGCCGTCTGCACCAAGGTCAACAGCACGGCGCGTCCCGCTTCGGCCTTGAGGTCTAGCGTGATGCTCTTCTTGCCCCGGTTGAGGGCGCGGAAGAGCCGCCCTTCTCCTTCCACCAGTGGCGGGACGTGGCGCATCCAATCCCCACCGCTGGGCTGCTCCACTTTGATGACCTCGGCTCCGAAATCGGAGAGGATGCGCGAGCAGTACGGTCCGGGCAGCAGGCGCGAGAGGTCCAACACGCGGACGTCGGACAAAGGCATGGTCTTGGTCACAGAAGGCTCCATTCCCCTAACCGCTGTCGCGCCGCCTCCGCCTCTGCCACCATCTCTGCGATGACCTGGGCGACAGGCTGAATCGCTTCGACCATGCCGATGGCCTGGCTGCACGCGGTCACCCCGCCGTCGACGTCGCCATCGTGGAACATACGGCGCGTCTCCGTGCCCGCCACGACGCTCAACACCTCCCACATTCCGGCTCCCCCGGCCTCGAGTTCGGCCACTTTGAGCGCGGCGGCGTTTTTCCAGGCGCGCAAGGTATTGTGCAGCGAACCGAGGATAGGCAGCGTGTCCATCTCCGTGGCGGCGGCGAGTGCGCGCTTGACGTTCTCGTGGATGGGGCACTCGTCGGTGACCATCAGGCGCGTGCCAATGGTGACCCCTTCGGCGCCGAGGGCCAACGCGGCCAGCAGCCCGCGCCCGTCGACGATGCCGCCGGCTGCCAGCACCGGGATGTCCAACGCGGCGGCCGCTTGGGGCACGAGCGTCATCGTCGTCAGCCCCAGTTCGCCGATGTGGCCGCCGCCCTCGCTGCCGAACACCGTCACTGCGTCGACGCCCGCGCTCTGTGCACTGACGGCGTGGCGCACGCTGACGCACTTGTGCATCGTCACCACCCCCGCCGCCTTGAGCTGCGCCACCAGTTCCGGTTGCGGCTTGCTGCCGCTCGTCTCGACCACCGGCACGCCTTCCTCCAGGATCACCTCGACGTACAGTGCGTTGTCGATGGGGCGCAGCGCGGGGAAAAGGCTCAGGTTGACCCCAAAAGGCCGCTCGGTCAGATCCCTGACCCGACGCACGGCGTCGCGGAATTTCTCCTGCGTGTCGAACATGGCCGAGGCCATCATCCCCAGCGCGCCGGCGTTGGAAATCGCCGCCACGAACTCCGGCCCGGAGATGTGCATCATACATCCGCCGACGATGGGGTGCGTGATACCTAACAACTGGGTGATGCGCGTCTTGAACATATTGTCTCCTTATTCGCTGGTCGTCAAGAATTGTTCCAACTGCGCCAATCCGCTCGGGAAGTCGCGCCGGCCGAAGCCGAAGCGAACGTGATGGTCGTCGGAGCCCAGGCACGCGCCGGGCAGGAGCAGAACCCCGGTTTCGGAGACCAGGTGCGCGGCAAACGCCTCGGCCGACGCCGCGCGCAGCCCCACCAGCGCCACCGAGCCTGCCTGGGGCCGGTTCCAGCGGAAGACGGCCGCCCAGCGCTCGAAGAACTCGTCGGCCAGCGCCAGGTTCTGTGCCACGATCGCGCGGCTGCGCGCGGCAAGCGCATCGCTCACCCCCAGCGCGATCTCGGCCAGGCGCTCGCTGGGCGCGCTGGCACAGATGGAGGTGTAGTCCTTCCAGCCCAGGATGCGTTGCAACATTTCCGTATTCTGCAGGGCCAGCCATCCGGTGCGCAGGCCGGGCAGCCCGTAGGTCTTGGACAGTCCGGTCAGGGTGATGGCGCGTTCGTATGCCTCGCAGCCGGAGGGCAGGCGCGAGGCGGGGTTGGCCTCCAGGCCGCGGTACATCTCGTCGGAGAAGAGCCACGCCCCGGCCCGCGCGACGACGTCGACGATGGCGGCCCATTCGGCGCGGGTGGGCAGGTAGCCGGTGGGGTTGTGGGGGAAGTTGACGATGACCAGCCGCGTCTGCGGGGTGACCAGTCGCTCCAGCGCGCCGACGTCGAGGCGCCAGCCGCCGGCGGGATTCTCGTCTAGCGCCCAGTGCGTCACGCGGCAGCCCAAATACTCGACCACGTGGATCAGCGAGTCGTAACACGGCGTCAGCACCACCACCTCGTCGCCCGGCTCCAGCAGGGCGTGCATCGTGATGAAGATGCCTTCCTCCGGCGTCGCCAGCCCGAGGATGTGCTCCGCCGTCACGTTGTTGTACAGCGCGGCGATGCGCTCCCGCAGCACCGGTGACCCCTGGCTCTCGGTGTACCCCAACCGCAGGCTGCCCAGCGTCTCCCACGGCACGCCCGCCAATGCCAGCAGCTCGTCCACCGTCATCGATTCGCAGTCGGAAGCGCACAAAATGTACGGCGCGGTGAACTCGTAGACGGCGAAGAAGCGTTCGGTATCGAAAGGTTTGATCTTCATAGAGTTTTCCTTTTTCGTTCGATCAGGATGCCGAGCAGGAAGCCCGCGACTGCGGCCACGCCGACCAGCACGCCCCAACTCCAGAGCGGGAGCCGGGGCGGAGCCACCTCGCAGTGCCACGCGCGGCGCACGCCGCGCCGGTAGGTGGGCAGTGCCAGCGTCGTCAGGAGCACGTCGGAGCTGAGGCGGGAGAGCAAGGATGCCCGCGTCGGCGGTTGTTCTCCGCTCGGTTGTGGCGGCTCGTCCGCCAGGGTGACTGCGGCTGTGACGAAGCCTTCGCCTTCCGCCTGCGAACGTGCCGCGAGCGCCTGCCCGTCGGCCCCCACGATCTTGCACGCGTCCACCATGTCGGCGGATACCTCCAATGCTCCGGCGTGAGGAAGGTGCTTGAGCAGTCGCGGGGCCATTGTCGCGAAGGCCAGTAGCGTCCCGCGCCCGTTGGGAATCGGCGTGCAGATGTGGCCCGATCCCACGGTGTTCACCGCCGGCACGCCCAGCCAGGCCGCCTGTTCGTCGATCATGTCGCCAAAGACGCGGGATGCTTCGCCCTTCAGCGAAGAAAACACCGGCCCCAGATCGTCGTAGGTCAGTTGGACGCCGCTGGGCAGGTGGAAGGTGGGGTTGGAGAAGTCGGGTGGGCAACCGGCGATGACCATCAGGTCGACGCGGCCGGCGTATGCCCGCCACAGGTGTGTATGTCCCACGTCCCAGCAAACCAACATCCCGATGCGGCCCAGGTCCGTGTCTGCGACGACGGGCCCGTCGCCGCCGCGGAAGTATCCGCGTTCCCAGCCCCACGGGTAGGTCTTGTCGTAGCGCCACATACGCCCGTCGGGTGCGAAGAGGAGCATCGCGTTGTAGATCTCGCTGCGCTCGCGCACCATCAACGAACCGGCCAGATGGACGTTCAGGCGGATGGCGGCGTCTTCCATCCAGGACGCAGTCGGCCCATCCAGCGTCTCAGCAAGCTCGTGGTTGGCGTCGCTGTAGGCGTAGCCGGTGTTGAACAGCTCTGGCAGGAGTACCAACTGTGCGTCCGTCTGAGCTGCTGCGGTCACCAACAGCTCGGCGCGTTCCAGGCGTTCGTCGGTGGGCGCTGGGGCGGCGTCCATTTGGACGGCGGCGATGTTGATCGTTTTGGGCATAGTCTATCTCCTTGAACCACTGTTCCGAAAATAGCACGCACCCGATCGTCATGCCCGCGAAAGCGGGCATCCATCCGTGCGCTATTCCGAAAATAGACCGTCTCGA